>JAOUBY010000065.1 GCA_029860045.1 Gammaproteobacteria bacterium
TAACGGTACTGGACGACGCGGTGTTCGAGGACCCGGAAGCGTTCACGGTGGTGATCAGTGATGCGGATTATGCCGAGGGCACGGCGGACGAGGTGGCGTTGACGATCACCGCGGACACGGGTGCGGGCAATATTATTGATGATGACCAGCCGACGGTGTCGATTGGTGACGGTGCACCGGACCCGGCGACCGAGGGTACGGATGGCACGATCACGTTCACGGTGACGCTGAGTAATGCGGCGGACCAGGCGGTGACGGTTGATTACACGACGGTGAACGGGACGGCGGTTGCGGGCACGGATTACACGGCGCTGGCGGGCACGCTGACGTTTGCGGCGGGCGAGACGAGCAAGGCGGTGACGGTAACGGTACTGGACGACGCGGTGTTCGAGGACCCGGAAGCGTTCACGGTGGTGATCAGTGATGCGGATTATGCCGAGGGCACGGCGGACGAGGTGGCGTTGACGATCACCGCGGACACGGGTGCGGGAAATATTATTGATACAGATCCACCTACAATTATCGTTTTGTATGACGAGGAAGGCATCGTAGACGAAAAAGGCCTAACGAATGGCTCAGGCGAGCAGGCAGATGGTGATAGAACAAATAACAGCGATACCTCAGAAACAACTACCGGCAGCTTCCAGATAGATGCAGGCATTAATGGTCCTGACGTATTTGAGATACTTGACAAGGACGGCAACTGGATAGATGTCACAGCGGGCAATGTGCTGGTAAATGGTGAGAATGGCACTCTGCTGGTGACGCTGAATGGGGGTACTTATGAGTGGGAATACACGCTGACCAGCAATTTGTTGACGCACACGGATACCAGCGTAACCGACGGTGACAGTGACCGGGGTGCTGATGACCAGCAGCCGGGTGAAGTATTGCAACTGCGCGTGTTCGATAATGAAGGTGACGTGTCGCAACCGGTAACCCTGGATATCACCGTCAACGACGACGGTCCGTCTGACTTCGAACCGACCCCGGTCATACTGGTGAATTCCGGTGATGGCTCAGGCAGTGGCCCGCTTGACATGTTTGACAATATGGGCGCGGATGGTCTGGGCAGCGTGGTATTCACCGGCGGCAATGATGGCGACCTGTTGATGGGTTATTTCAACGGGAATACGACACTTGATCCGGTCATGTACCAGAACGAGAATATCGTGCTGACCGGGTTTGGCACGGATACCCTGATTGGAACCTCGGTAGATACCAATACGGTGATCCTGAAGATCGATCTCAACCCGGACACCACGGACGAGTCGCAGGATCAGTACACCATTACCTTCTTTTTCGATGTCAATGATGGTTCCGGTTTTGTATTTGATGACTTTTCCACCGCGCCGGCAGGCCAGAACAAGTGGATCGGACTCGACAAGGACGGTCTGGATATCAATGATCCGTCTGATCCGTTACCGGATAGTGCTGATCTGCTGATAACGGCATTTGACAATGGGGCAATCGGGAATGTGAATACCAGTTCAACCGACATTGGCGTGGACAACCAGTGGATTGCCGATGATCAGGGTGTCCGTCTCGATTTCGTGATTGATGTCCGTCGTGATGATGCCATGAATCTTGACGAGCATGATGAGCAGGGCTTTCTCTATGACAGTCACTATTCCGGCAATAATTTCATTTTCACTGTCAAGCAGGTGCAGGGTGGAACGACTGCGGCGATTCGTATTCGCGCCTTTGACTTTACCGGAACGGAAGGGGATACGGATGTCACAAATAACCTGAATAACACCGCTATTGCCATTATCGCCGCTTCGCTGACAGTTAACGGGATAGCGGCGACCAGCCTGTCGGGTATCACGGTTACCGTAGATGGCGACAGTATTGTGGTCGAAGGGCTTAGCCAGGGCGATAATGTATTCTTCGAGGCAAGTAGTGAATTCGAGTCAGTAGAGCTGAGTAATGCCAATGGCGATATCATCCCCGATGGGCAGGGTTCGACCTACAGCGGTGATTCCTTCGCGGTCGGTGCCTTTGGTTATGACGCTCCGGTGGAGGGCGACCAGATCGACCTGGCATTCGATATGCTGGCCACTGATGCGGACGGCGACACTTCGAGTGGTACGCTGGATGTTACGATTTCGCCGGAAGGGCATGTTGCTGTAGGCACTGATCTCGACGAGGTGCTGATCGGTGATTCCGGCGTTGACTTCCTGGTTGGCGGCGGAGGTGACGACATCCTGATCGGCAACAACGGTAACGATACCATGACCGGCGGAACCGGCGCGGATACCTTCATCTGGACCGAGGGCCAGTCAGGCTTTGATGACATCACAGATTTCAATATCAGCGAGGGCGATGTGCTTAACATTGCCGACCTGCTGGTGGGCGAGAACGATCCGACCGCGGCGGAACTGGATGCATACATGAGCATTGCCTCCGGTGCCGATACCACGATCACGATCTTTGGTGACCAGGGCAATGCCGACCAGGTGATACATCTTACCGGGTTTGACACCACCGGCATGAACGGTGTGCAGATTCTGGAGACCCTGCTCAGTAGTGGCAGCCTGGTGACAGATTAGCCCAGGATAAGATAACACCTTCCGTATGCAGGCACCTGCAGCAGAAATAGCTGCAGGTGTTATTGTTTGGCCCTGTAGAATATCTCCCGCGCTGTGTCATAATGGCGCCCTCTGAAATTCCTCATTTCCCGGTCAAGGGCCCTGTTGCATGTTTCGACCGTACGAGCTGTTTGTTGGTCTGCGCTACACGCACACCAAGCGACGCACGCACTTCATCTCGTTCATCTCGTTTACCTCGATGCTGGGTATCGCACTGGGAGTGACGGCGCTGATCACCGTGCTCTCGGTCATGAACGGCTTTGAGACCGAGCTGAGGGAGCGCATCCTGGGTATGGCGTCGCATGCCACGATCACCACTTTCGATGGTAGCCTGGAGAACTGGCAGGATGTTTCCGGGATGATCGAGGGTGAGCCGCATGTGCTGGCTAGTGCACCGTTTGTCAGTGGTGAGTCCATGCTCAGCAACGGCAAACAGGTGAGTGGCGCACAGATCCGCGGCGTGCTGCCAGAGGCCGAGGGGATGGTCTCGGATGTTGTTTCTAATATCAGGGGCGGCGACATTGACCTGTTACGCGAGGGCGAATACGGCATCATCCTGGGTAGTGAACTCGCGGTTGCGCTGGGGGCGGGCATCGGTGATGCCATTACCGTGGTTTCACCACAGGTGACCATAGCGCCGACCGGTATCCTGCCACGACTGCGGCGCTTCACCGTGCTGGCAACTTTTGAGGTTGGCATGTACGAATATGATCGTGGCGTCGCGCTGGTGCACATGCGGGATGCCGCGAAGCTGTTCCGACTTGATGCTGCTGTTAGCGGTTTGCGCCTGAAACTGGATGATGTATTCGACGCCCCCCTGGTCGCCTGGCAACTGGGCAGTCAGTTACCCGACGAATACCGCGTGCAGGACTGGACGCGTCGGCATGCCAACTTTTTCCGCGCCATCAAGACCGAGAAGCGCGTCATGTTCATTATTCTGACACTGATTATCGCCGTTGCCGCATTCAATATTGTCTCGACACTGATTATGGTGGTGACGGACAAGCGCTCTGATATTGCCATTCTCAGGACCCTGGGTGCCACACCACGTTCCATAATGAACATTTTCATCATCCAGGGTGTCGTGATCGGAGTGCTGGGTACCGCCCTTGGGGTTGCGGGCGGGGTCGGGCTGGCATTGAATATCGAGACCATAGTGCCGGCGATCGAGCAGTTGTTTAATGTGCAGTTCCTTGCTGCTGATGTCTACTACATTAGCGAGGTGCCATCCGAGCTGCACTGGCAGGATGTCTGGATCATGGCATCCGTTGCGCTGGCGCTGAGTCTGCTGGCTACCCTGTACCCGGCATGGCGTGCCGCGCGCACGAACCCGGCGGAGGCGCTGCGCTATGAGTAGCGTGCTGGCCTGTACTGGTCTGGGCAAGACTTTCGGCGAAGGTGATCTTGCGCTGGAAATATTAAGGGGTATCGATTTCAGTGTGGCCAGCGGTGAACGCATCGCGATCACCGGGGCGTCAGGCAGTGGCAAAAGTACATTGTTGCACCTGCTCGGTGGGCTTGATGAGCCGAGCAGCGGTGAAGTGGTAATTGCCGGTCAGTCACTGCAGCAATTATCTGCCAGCCAGCTTGGGCAATTGCGTAACCGTGCGCTCGGCTTTGTTTACCAGTTCCATCACCTGTTGCCGGAATTTACCGCACTGGAGAATGTGGCCATGCCGTTGCTGGTGAGAGGCGCGGTGCCGGCGCAGGCAAGCCGTGAAGCAGCCGGCATGCTGGAGCGCGTCGGACTGGCGGCGCGCCTGACTCACAAGCCTGGCGAGTTGTCTGGCGGTGAACGGCAGCGTGCCGCGGTTGCACGTGCTCTGGTGACGCGGCCGCAATGTGTACTGGCGGATGAGCCGACCGGTAATCTTGATCGCCACAACGCTGACCAGGTGTATGAACTTATGCTGGAGTTGAACCGGGATCTCGGCACCAGTTTCCTGATAGCAACACACGATCCCGCGATTGCCGCACGGATGGATCGTACTGTACGGCTTGAGGACGGGCGGCTCGTTCAGTAGGGCTGTGTCGTGTGCCGGGGGCTGCCCGGCATTTGTCAGCCATTAATGCAGTTTTCAATAATGTTCATGGAAGAACATGTATTTGAAGATATTTTCCTTTGTTCTGGGCGTCGTTTCCCTGCATGCCTGTCGTGTACTCCCGGACATTTCCTGCTTTCTGTTGCTATTCCCGGCCCTGTCGCTGCTGCGCTGGCGTGTTACCCGGCCACTGGTCCTGTTCGTGTGTGGTTTTTTCTGGGCGGCCTGGCAGGCGCAACTGGTCATGCAGACCACGCTGGAACGTCATCTGGAGGGCAAGACGGTACGGGTCGAAGGGGTGGTGCTGACACAGTCGCAACGTGTGTCAAAGCGACTGCAACGTTTCCTGTTTGTCATTGAGCGCCTCGACGCGGGTGATGGCTGGACAGCATTCAATGGCACGGCACGCCTGAACTGGTATGCCGAAAGTGCTGCACCGTTGGCCGGTGAGCGCTGGCGACTGGCAGTGCGCCTGAAGCAGCCGCATGGTTTTTCCAACCCGGGAGGGTTCGACTATGAAGGCTGGTTGTTTCAGCAGCGTATCCGCGCTACCGGTTACGTGCGTACTGATCCGGGTAACCGGCGGATTGCGGCAGGTCATGTTTCCGGCATCGACGCCTTGCGTAACAGGCTGCTGGGCGCTTTTGACACCATGCAGCCACGGGCCGCGCTGGCACTGATTCAGGCGCTGACCATTGGCGAACGCACTGATATCACTGTGCAGCAATGGTCGACACTGAATGCGACCGGCACCACGCACCTGATGGCGATTTCCGGTTTGCACATCAGTCTCGTTGCCGGCCTGGTGTTTGCCCTGGTGCGCGCCGGCTGGTCTCGCTGCGGCTGGTTTGCCGCCGTGCTGCCTGCGTCCCGTGCCGCGGCAGTGTTCGCGATTGCTGCGGCGCTGTGCTACGCCTGCCTGTCCGGCTTTGGTATTCCGGCGCGCCGGGCGCTGGTGATGGTCACGGTATTCATGCTGGCACTGCTGACCAACCGTAATGCACCGTTCCTGCGTGTGGTCGGTATCGCCGCGCTGGTGACGGTGTTGATCGACCCGCTGTCGGTACTGTCTGCCGGCTGGTGGCTGTCATTCTGGGCAGTACTGCTTATTGCCTGGATGAGCTCCGGCCGTTGTGGCCAGGCGGGTTTTGTGCGGCGTTGGGTGCTGATGCATGTTGTGCTGGCGCTCGGCATGTTGCCGCTGTTGCTGGTGTTCTTTAAGCAGGCCTCGTTGATTGCCCCGCTGGCCAATATGGTCGCAGTACCGCTGGTTGGTCTGCTGGTGGTTCCGTTGGCGCTGTCTGGCGTTGCAGTGTTTATCTTCATGGAGCCGCTTGGCATCGGATTGCTGGAGCTTGCCGCTGTGCTGGTTGAGGTGTTCTGGCCGGCGCTGCAGTGGCTGGCCAGCCTGCAGCATGCCGAGTGGACGCAACATCAGCCGCTGGGCTGGACGTTGTTACCGGCAATTCTCGGTCTGGCGCTGTTGCTGATGCCGCGCGGGATGCCAGGTCGGGCGGCGGGGTTTGTCCTGTTGCTGCCACTGCTGCTGGTGCGCCCGGCACCGCCGGGTCAGGGCGAGGTCCGGGTCACGCTGCTGGATGTCGGGCAGGGGCTAGCCGCGGTAGTGCAAACGGCCAGCCACGCGCTGGTCTATGATGCCGGGCCACGTTTCAGTGACTCCTTCGATACCGGCCAGGCCGTGGTGGTGCCATTCCTGCGCAGGCAGGGAGTGAGGAAGCTGGACACCCTGGTGGTCAGTCATGGAGACAACGACCACATCGGGGGCGTGGCTTCATTGTTGAAGGTCTTCCCGGCACAACGGATACTTACCAGCGTGCCCGGGCAACTGCCGGCTGACCATGCAACGTTTTGCCGGCGCGGTGATCAATGGCAATGGGATGGCGTGCGCTTCGCTGTTCTGCATCCGGCTGTACAGTCAGCGGGGGACGGTAATAACGGTTCCTGTGTGCTGCATATCGAGGCGGCCGGCGGTGGCCGTTTGCTGCTGACCGGGGATATCGAGCGGGCGGCGGAGCAACAACTGCTGCGCGAGCAGCGGGATCGGCTCGGTGCGGAGGTGCTGGTCGTGCCGCATCATGGCAGTAATACCTCGTCATCTGCCGCGTTCATTGCGGCCGTCGCACCGTCTATTGCCCTGTTCCCAACCGGTTACCTCAACCGTTACCGCATGCCGGGAGTGGATGTGCTGGCGCGTTACCAGGCAGCGGGCGTGAAGTATCTCGAAACCGGGCGGCAGGGTGCCCTGACCGTCAGATTCTCAGCGCAGGATGCCCGTCCGCAGCTTGCCGCCTGGCGCGAGCAACAGCCACGTTACTGGCGCTGGCGTGAATGAGCGAGTCACGGTATGGCTATTGACACAAATACAGTATGATTTGCAACAGTTAGAAACCTGTGAACCTGACGAAGGATGGTGATGACGTGCTGGAACTGGTAAAAGCAGGCGGCTGGTTGATGCTGCCAATCATACTCTGCTCGGTGATTGCCCTGGCAATCATCGCCGAACGAATCTGGTCATTGCAGGTGCGCCGGGTTTTGCCAAAGCACCTGGTTGCGCAGGTCTGGCGCTGGGAAAAAATTCACCAGCTCGATCAGGAACACCTGAAAGAGCTGCAGGCCAGTTCGCCACTTGGGTCGATTCTCGCGGCGGGCATAATCAACCGTCACCAGAATCGCGATGTAATGAAGGAAAGCATCGAGGACACCGGGCGGCACGTGGTGCACGAGCTGGAACGTTACCTGAACTCGCTCGGCACCATCGCCGCGATCACACCGCTGCTTGGCCTGCTGGGTACCGTAATCGGCATGATCAAGGTGTTTGCCACCATTACTACCCAGGGTGTGGGCGATCCGGGCGCCCTGGCAGGGGGCATCTCCGAGGCATTGCTTACCACGGCGGCCGGCATGTCGGTGGCCATTCCCACGCTGATGTTCTACCGCTATTTTCGCGGTCGTGTGCGTATGCTGGTGTTGAAAATGGAGCAGCAGGCGATGCTCATGGTTGAGATTATGCATGGTACCCGCCCACGTACCGAAGAAGAGGAGCACTAGCTCATGAATCTGCAGCCGGGTGGGGAGGACGAGCCGGACATCAACCTGACACCACTGATCGACGTGGTGTTCCTGTTGCTGATTTTCTTCATGGTATCCACCACCTTTGAGCACCAGTCACGCATCAAGATTGAATTGCCTGAAGCGACGGCCGAGCAGGTAAAGCAGGAAGAAGAGGCGCTGGAGATCATTATTGATACACAGGGTCGTTACTTCATCAACGAGCGACAGGTCATCAACTCGGAGTTGAAGACACTGAAGACAGCAATCAGCAAGGCGCTTGGTGATCATGAGTCAATGCCGGTGACTATCCGCGCCGATGCCAATACGCCGCACCAGGCTGTCATCCGGGCACTGGATGCAACCAGTCAGCTCGGGCTTACCCGTATTTCTCTTGCGACATCGAAAATACAGGAAGAGTAACCTGCACCTCCCAGCATGAAGCGCCTGGACCATTTCTGGTATGCACGCAGTCCGTGGCTCGTGCTGCTGACGCCCTTGTCGTTGTTGTTCCGTATGCTGGTCGCGCTGCGCCGGTTTGCCTATCGGCACGGGTTGCTGCGCAGCCACAAGCTGCCGGTACCGGTCATCATCGTCGGCAACATTACCGTTGGCGGCAGTGGCAAGACCCCGCTGGTCGCCTGGCTGGCGGACTACCTGAGGGAGAAAGGCTACCGACCCGGCATTGTGGCGCGTGGTTATGGCGGCAATGCCAGTAGCTGGCCACAACAGGTCCGGAGCGACAGTGATCCGGCCATTGTGGGTGACGAGGCCGTGTTGCTTGCGGCCATGACCGGCTGTCCGATGGCGGTTGCGCCGGACCGGTTTGCCGCTGCAATGGCACTGGTCAAGTACCACGACCGCGACGTGGTGATCGCCGATGATGGCTTGCAGCATTATGCGCTGCAACGGGACATCGAGATCATCGTCATCGATGGCGTGCGTCGGTTTGGTGCCGGTTTCATGCTGCCGGCCGGCCCCCTGCGCGAACCGGTCAGCCGTTTGCGGGAGGCGGATCTGGTAGTGACCAATGGCCTGGGCGGGGGCAGGGAATATTCCATGAAGCTCAAGAGCCATACCTTGCGTAATCTGCAGGATGACAGCCGCACCTGTCAGCCGGACGAATTCCGGCAGCGCAGGGTACATGCTGTTGCCGGTATCGGTAATCCGGAGCGTTTTTTCCAGTCGTTACGCCAGGTGCTGGGTAATATTGAAACGCATGCATTTCCGGACCATCATCACTTTACCAGGCAGGACATTTCTTTTGACGATGCTGCGCCTGTGTTGATGACGGCGAAGGATGCGGTAAAATGTCGGCGTTTCGCTACCGGTAACGAATGGTATATGCCGGTCACGGCAGAATTGACTGGCGAGTTTTGCGCGCGCCTGGATGTATTGCTGGATGAGCGGGTGCCACTGCATCCGGGGTCTGCAGGCGACTGATAATTTACGAGCGGGAGTGAAATTGTGGACAAGAAACTACTGGATATCCTGGCCTGCCCCCTGTGCAAGGGCCCACTGATTTACCTGAAGGATCGTCAGGAGCTGGTTTGCAAGGCAGACCGGCTGGCTTACCCGGTGCGTGATGATATACCGGTGATGCTGGAACAAGAGGCCAGGCAGATGCCGGCAGACGAAGAAATCTGACAGCCAGATGCATGAGTGACATCGATTTCAGGGTAGTCATCCCCGCCCGTTACGCCTCGACACGGTTGCCGGGCAAGCCGTTATTGCCGATTGCCGGGCGTCCCATGCTGCAGCATGTCCACGAGCGTGCCCTGCAGTGCGGTGCGAGTTCGGTGGTGATAGCGACCGATGACGAACGCATCCGTGATGCCGCCGCCGCTTTCAATGCCACGGTCTGCATGACGGCGCCTGAGCATGTCTCCGGTACAGAGCGTATCGGCGAGGTGGTAGAGCGTCTCGGCTGGGGAGACGATGTGCTGGTGGTGAATGTACAGGGCGATGAACCGATGATTGCACCTGCACTGATACGGCAGGTTGCGACGGGGCTTTCCGCAAATGCCGATGCCGCGGTCGCAACACTGGCCTGGCCGCTGGATGACATGGCGGAACTGCAGGATCCGAATATCGTCAAGGTGGTGCTGGACAGGGCAGGTTATGCGCTGTATTTCAGCCGGGCAGCGATTCCATACGCGCGCGATGTAAATTCCAGTGTGGCAACTGGAGGATTGCGTCATATAGGGCTGTATGCGTATCGCGCCGGGTTCCTTGCCAGCTATGCCAGATTGCCGGTTTCACCACTTGAGCAGGTGGAGAAACTTGAACAACTGCGTGTGTTATGGAACGGCCTGAAAATACACGTCAGCATTGCTGAAGAAATGCCCGGGCCAGGCGTGGATACGCCCGCTGATCTGGAGCGCGTCGGGCGCCTGCTTGCTGGTGCTGCGGATTGACGGCTGTCGTTAGCGTCAGGGGTTGCCGGCCTGTTCCTTGTTGTCTTCTATATATGCCATTATTGACTTCCTTTCAGTATCGCTCAGACCCTGGAACCGAACGCCGATGTGATAGTTGTCCTGTGCCAGTCGCTCGCTATGGATGACGCTGGCACTGCTGTTGATCAGGGCGGGTTTCTTGCGCCCCGGCAAAGGTAGCTGGAATCGCAACTGGATGATCACGTCACTCACCAGTCCGGGCGTGCGCTGGTCTTCCGGTAACAGGCGAGCAACGGTCTCCTCTGTGCAGCTGAACTTGAGGCCACCGATCGACAGGTTGAGTATCTGCGCGGTGTCCAGGGTGTCTTGCTGCGGGCCGACCTGGCACATCAGGTTGGCGTTGACACGGTCGTCCCTGCGGTCAATCCAGAAGTGTTGTTTTTTTCCGTGCATGTCTGTCTCTGGCTCTAATGAGTTAACGCTAATATAATCTGTATTGGGTAATTATTGAAATGCCTGTGATCGGGGCTGAATTTCTTCTTAATATGTTGTACTGATGGCCTTTGTATATTACTTCTCATGAATAATGTAAAAGTTCTGTTTGTCTGTATGGGCAATATCTGCCGTTCACCGACGGCCCAGGGTGTTTTCGAGAAACTCGTTGCCGAAAGCAATCTCGCCGACGTGATGCATATCGATTCTGCCGGTACGCATGCCTACCACATTGGCGAATCGCCGGATGTGCGTGCCAGCGAGGCGGCACAGCGGCGTGGGGTAGACCTTAGCCGGCAGCGTGCACGCCGGGTCTGTGCGGAGGATTTCGAGGCATTCGATTACGTACTGGCAATGGATCGTAGCAATATTGAAGATCTTGCCGGGCTGTGCCAGCCGGAACACAGTGCCAAGCTGCGGCTGTTGCTTGAATTTGCCCCCGGGCTGGAGACACGCGAGGTGCCAGATCCGTATTACGGTGGTGCAACCGGGTTCGAGCGGGTACTCGACATGATTGAGCAGGCATCAGCCGGGCTGCTGGCCGATATACGCCAGCAACGCGGCATCTGAAAACAGCCCTCAGTCCGTAGTTGTCTTTTCCGTGGGTGGGTTAGTGGCCTGCGGCTTCACACTGGTGGTGGTTTCTGCCGGTTTGCCGGCGCCACCGGTTTCCTGGCGTCCCGTAGCTGTTCCCTTGTCCTGACTGACAGCCGGTTGTGATGCTGGCGGTCTGGGCGCGGCCGGTGGCGGGTTACTGGCCTGCGGTTTCGCGCTGGCCGTAGCCTCTGGCGGTCTGGGCGCGGCTGGCGGCGGGTTACTGGCCTGCGGTTTCGCGCTGGCCGTAGCCTCTGGCGGTCTGGGCGCGGCTGGCGGCGGGTTACTGGCCTGCGGTTTCGCGCTTGCCGCAGCC
>JAOUBY010000009.1 GCA_029860045.1 Gammaproteobacteria bacterium
CCTGAGCGACGGCCTGTACGCAGCGCTGGCCGTCATGTTCACTTGTGCTGTACGCAGTTTCACCTGAGAAACTCTTGCTCTCCCAGCCGGCAAGGTTGCCGTCGGACAGGACCGATAGCCGGGTGGCTGCCAACGGCGTTGTCATGAGCGCAAACAGGAGCGTGAACACAGCGAGGTGTTTCATAATAATGTTAATACTTCGGCGTGTGTTTTCTAGCTGGGCTCGATGGCGTTAAGGTGCCGGCCCACGGCAAGCCAGGAGCCGAGCAGGCCAAGCAGGCTGCCGCCGCAAAGCAGGGTGGCCAGTGACAGGAAGGGCAGTGTCCGCAGGGAAAAGTCGCTCTGGTAGAGGCCGGCCAGTGTGGCCACCGGCCCGGTCAGCAGCCAGAAACCGGCGCTGATCAGCAGCCAGGCGAGCAGTGCGCCGAGCAGTCCGTACCACAGGCCGCTGTACAGGAACGGCCGCCGCACGAACGGGTCGGTCGCACCGATCAGCTTGGTTACCACGATTTCCTGGCGCCGGTTCTGAATCTCCAGCCGGATGGTATTGCCGATCACCAGCAGCACGGCCAGTGCCAGCAGGGCGCTGATCACCAGCAGGCCGCGGCGGGCGATCTCGATCATGGCACTTAGCCGCTGCACCCATTCAAGATCGAGCTGGGCCAGTTCCACCTCCGGCAGTCCCCTGAGCCGTTTCTGTAATTCACTGGCCGCCTCGGGTTCGCTGTGTGCACCCTCCGGCACCACGATCAGTACCGCGGGTAACGGGTTCTCGTCCAGTGCCTCCAGCGCGTCGGCAAACCCGGAGTGCGAACTGAATTCTTCCAGCGCCTGTTCCGGTGTAATCAATTGCACTGAAGCAACCTCGGGCCACCCGGTAATGCGTTTGGCCATGTCCTGTGCGGTGCGTGCCGGCACCTCGTCCTTCAGGAATACCGACAGGCTGGCCTGGTCATCCCAGGAGCCACTCAGTCGCTGCAGGTTATCCAGCAGCAGGTAAAGACCGGACGGCAGTGCCAGTGCGATGCCGATCACGGCCGCGGTCATCAGCGAGGCAAGCGGGTTGCGGTACAGGCGGCCGAGGCTGTCGAGGGCTACCTGGGCATGGCGCTGCAGGTAGACATGCGGCAACTGCAGCCGCTGCAGCCAGCCAGGCCGACGCTGTGCACTGACGCGCTGGTTTCTGCGCCTGCCGATCATGCGTGGCCGTCCGGGTTATTGGCGAGTCGGCCGTGCTCCAGCGTCAGTACCGGGTAATCGAGCGAGCGGATCAGCTGAATGTCATGCGTGGCAATGAGCACACTGACGCCGACATCGTTGAACAGGCTGAACAGCTGCATGATCTCGCGGGACAGGTCGGGGTCGAGGTTGCCGGTCGGTTCGTCGGCCAGCAGCAGCATCGGTTTGTTGACCACGGCGCGCGCAATGCCGACGCGTTGTTGCTCACCGCCGGACAGGGTGATCGGGTAGAGCCGTTCCTTGCTTAGCAGGCCCAGCTTGTCGAGGGCGGCACGCACGCGCCGGCCGATCTCCTGGTGGCGGTAACCTGCGATGACCAGTGGCAGTGCAACGTTGTCGTACACCGTGCGATCAAACAGCAGGTGGTGGTCCTGGAATATGAAACCGATCTTGCGACGAATGAAGGGAATGCGTCGTTTGCTGAGGCGCGATACGTTTTCACCGTCGAGAAAAATCTGGCCGCGGGAGCTGAGCTCGATCAGTGCAATCAGTTTCAGCAGCGTGCTCTTGCCGGCGCCCGAATGACCGGTGAGAAAGGCCATGGCGCCTTTCTCCATGTGGAAGCTGATGTTGTTGAGCGCCTCGAAGCCGCCTGGATAACGCTTGCTGACATTGGTGAAACGGATCATGTGAAAACGGCCAGGCCTATTTCTCGAACAGGGCGTCGACAAATTCGGCAGCGTTGAATTCCCGCAGGTTTTCGATGCCTTCGCCAACGCCGACGAAACGGATCGGGATGCCGGTCTTTTTCGCTATCGCAAAGATGATGCCGCCGCGTGCGGTGCCGTCCAGCTTGGTGAGTGTGATGCCGGTCAGTCCGACCGCCTCGTTGAATTCCTGCGCCTGGCTGAGTGCATTCTGCCCGGTGCCCGCGTCCACCACCAGCATCACTTCATGCGGTGCCTGTTCGTCGAGCTTGCCCATCACGCGCTTGATCTTCTTCAATTCTTCCATCAGGTTTGACTGGGTGTGCAGGCGTCCGGCGGTGTCGGCAATCAGCACATCGATGTCACGCGCTTTTGCCGATTGCAGGGCATCGAAAATAACCGAGGCCGAGTCGGCACCCTGTTGCTGTGCAATCACCGGTACATCGTTGCGTTCACCCCAGGCCTGCAGCTGCTCCACGGCGGCAGCACGAAAAGTGTCCCCGGCTGCCAGCATGACCTTCTTGCCATCCTGCTGGAAACGATGTGCGAGCTTGCCGATGGTGGTGGTCTTGCCGGCACCGTTGATGCCGACCATGAGAATGACAAACGGCTGCGTCATGTCGGGAATCTGCAGCGGCACACTGCAGGGTGCCAGGACGGCCTGCATGCGGTCATGCAGGGAGGTCATCAGGGCATCGGCATCCCCCAGCTGTTTGCGGGCAACCTGCTCGGTGAGGCTGTCGATGATTTCACGCGTCGCCTCGATACCGACATCGGCGACCAGCAGCATGGTCTCGATTTCTTCCAGCAGCTCCGCGTCGATTGCCTTGCTGCCCAGCACCAGGCTGGCCACGCCCTCGGTGAGCCCGTGACGGGTGCGCGACAGGCCGGCCTTCAGTCGCGCGAACAGGCCGGTCTTTTCAGGTTTCTCGGGTGGGGTCGATGATTTGTTTTTCAGGAAACCTGGCATCAAAATTGTTGTCAGTTAATGATCGGGCAATGTTCGGCTGAATATCCTATCATCCCGTACCTTCCGGGGTAACTATTGCTTTAAATAAGGAGCGAATGAATGCGCAGTGTGCTTGCAATAATCCTCTATTTCACTGTCCCGCTGGCGCTGGCCGCCGGCGAGGTCCACGAATACAGGCTGGATAATGGCCTGAAACTGATCGTCAAGGAGGATCACCGTGCCCCTGTGGTGGTGTCACAGGTGTGGTACAGGGTCGGAGCCGCCTACGAGACCGACGGCATCACCGGTATCTCGCACGTGCTGGAGCACATGATGTTCAAGGGCACCGATGCACACGCGCCCGGCGAGTTCTCCCGTATCATTTCTGAAAACGGTGGCCGTGAGAATGCCTTTACCAGCCAGGACTATACCGCCTATTTTCAGCGCCTGGAGAAGAACCGCCTGCCGGTGAGTTTCGAGCTGGAGGCCGACCGGATGCGTAACCTGCACCTGCTTGACGAGGAATTCCAGAAGGAAATCAAGGTGGTAATGGAAGAGCGGCGGCTGCGTACCGATGACAAGCCGACCTCGCTCACCTACGAGCAGTTCGCCGCCACGGCGCACACGACCAGTTCCTATCGCACCCCGACCATTGGCTGGATGGACGACCTGGAGAACCTGGAGTTGGCCGACCTGCAGGACTGGTACCGGCGCTGGTATGCCCCGAATAACGCCATCCTCGTTGTGGTTGGGGATGTAGAGCCGGAGGCGGTACATGCGCTGGCGAAAGAGCATTTCGGTCCGCTTAAGCCGGAAAAGATCGTGCAACCCAAGCCGCGCATCGAGCCGACGCAGCGTGGCCGGCGCGACGTGACGGTCGCAGTGCCGGCCGAGGTGCCCTATACCATCATGGGTTACAAGGTGCCGGTGCTGAAAACGGCGGAGCTTGACTGGGAGCCCTATGCGCTCGAGGTGCTTGCCGGGATTCTCGACGGTGGCGACAGTGCGCGCCTGTCGATCGAGCTGGTACGCGGCAGCCGGATCGCCACCAGTGCCGGGGCCGGCTATGATCCCTACAGCCTGCAGGCGGACCTGTTCCTGCTCAGTGGCACCCCCTCTGACAAGCATACGACAGCGCAACTGCAGCAGGCCCTGCTGGACCAGGTGAAACGTCTGCAGGATAGCCCGGTTGACAAGGATGAGCTGGAACGCATCAAGACCCGGGTGGTTGCCAGCGCGGTCTATGAACAGGATTCAATCTTCTACCAGGCAATGAAGATCGGCCAGCTGGAGACGGTGGGGCTGGACTGGCGCATTGCCGACGCATACGTCGATCGCATCAAGGCCGTCACTGCGGAACAGGTACAGGCTGTGGCGAAGAAGTACCTGGTCGAGCGGACCCTGACCGTGGCCGAACTGGTGCCGTTGCCGATGGAGTCCGGTCGCAAGGCGCGTGCCGCAGTACCGGGAGGTGCCCGTGTCCATTAATCATTCGATGAGCCAACGCATGAAACACTATCCGCTGATAACCCCTTTATTGTTGATGGTGCTGCTCGCCTGGGCGCTGCCGGGACAGGCCATGCCGCCGATTCAGCACTGGCTGACAGACAATGGCGCGCGTGTGTATTACGTGCCGGCGCCGGAATTACCGATGGTGGATATCAATGTCACCTTTGCTGCCGGTAGTGCGCGTGACAATGGTCATGCCGGCCTGGCGCACATGACCAGCACCCTGCTCGATAGCGGCGCGGCCGGGCTGAGTGCCGATGCGCTGGCGACCCGTATCGAGGAGCTGGGTGCAGAGCTGTCGACTGGCTCCGCACGCGACATGGCCTGGGTTACCCTGCGCAGTCTGAGCGGTTCGGATTACCTGCAGCCGGCACTGGCAATCATGGGTAATGTGCTGGGCAAGCCGGATTTCAACAAGGCGGATTTCGAGCGTGAACGGGATCGCACCCTTGTTGCCATTCGAAGCAGCGAACAATCCCCCTCGGCGGTGGCCCAGCATGCCTGGTTCCTTTCCCTGTATGGCTCGCATCCCTATGCCGAGCGGCCTTCCGGTACCGAGGACAGTCTCAAGGCCATCAAGCTGGAACAGGTCAGGGCGTTTCATCAGCGCTACTATGCCGCCCGTAATGCCGTGATCGCCATTGTCGGCGATCTCGATCGCAAGGCGGCCGAGCAGTTGGCAGGTAAGCTGGCGGCACAGCTGCCGGAGGGCAGGCAGGCGGAGGCCCTGCCGGCACCGGTGTCGCTGAAAGAGGCACAGGAGAAGCGCATCTTTCACCCGTCCGCGCAAACACACGTGCGCATGGGGGCGCCGGGCATGCGTCGCGGTGACCCCGACTACTTTACCCTCTATGTCGGTAACCACGTGCTGGGGGGTGGCGGACTGGTATCGCGCCTGAACGAGGAAATCCGCGAACAGCGCGGGTTGTCCTACAGCGTGAGCAGTTATTTCAGCCCGATGGCGCAGAACGGTCCGTACCTGCTGTCGTTGCAGACGCGCAATGACCAGGTCGACGAGGCGCTTGCCGTCATGCGCGATACCCTGAAGACCTATGTCGCCGAGGGTCCGACCGATGCGGAGCTGGTGGCTGCCAAGAAGAATATCACCGGCGGTTTTGCGCTGCGCATCGACAGTAATTCCAAGATTCTCGATTACCTGGTGGTGATCGGGTTCTATGACCTGCCACTGGACTACCTGGATACATTCAACGGCCGGGTTATGGCGGTTACCCGTGAGCAGGTTGTCGATGCCTTCCAGCGACGCGTATTGCCAGACACCCTGTCGACGGTGATCGTCGGCGGTGAAAGCTGACGCTGCTTGCGAATTTTCTTTTCCTGATCCTCTTTCGTACACGCCCTGTCAGTGACCACTGACGGGGCGTGTTGCGTTATCCCGGCTGTCCCGGGACTTCGACTGCGTATTCTGTAGCACAGGACACCCGGCAACGGGCCTGGGCAGGGATGCCTGTTCTGTTTACGTGCCGAGGGAAGGCACGTCGGCGCATGGTCGCGCCAGAACCTGACAAATCAT
The DNA here is from genome assembly GCA_029860045.1 of Gammaproteobacteria bacterium. Lineage (GTDB taxonomy): Bacteria > Pseudomonadota > Gammaproteobacteria > UBA9214 > UBA9214 > UBA9214. Next base: position 5,876 of record JAOUBY010000009.1, read on the forward strand.
GGAGGATACGATGTCATTTAAAAAAAATTGTCGCCTGCGTTTTGCACAGTCGGTACTGGCGGCGGCTGCCATTGCACCGCTGACACCCGTTGCCGCACAGACCATTATTTCCGAGGTGTTTTACGATGCGGTTGGCCAGGACAATGGCCAGGTGTTTGTCGAACTGTACGGCACGCCGGGCACGCTGCTGGACGGTTTATTCCTGGATGGTATCAACGGTACCGATGGCAGTGCTTATCTTACAGTTGCCCTGACCGGCACGATCGGGAATGACGGTGTGTTCGTGATCGGAGATGACAGTGGCGACGGTAGCACCCTGGTCAGTGGTTTCGATCTGGTGGCGAACGTGGATTTCCAGAATGGACCGGACTCCGTAGTGTTGCGCGACAGTGGCGGTATCCTGGATGCGCTGGGATACGGTGATTTCACCAGTGCTGTCTTTGCCGGCGAGGGCAGTGCGGCGCCCGATGTTGACAATGGCTGGAGCCTGGCACGCGCCAGTTTGCTGGACACCGACAACAATGTCGTGGATTTTCTCGGACTGAGTGTGCCGACGCCGGGCATTGTGCCGGCCAGTGCCGTGCCGGTTCCGCCGGCACTGGTGCTGTTCCTGTCCGGTATCGCCGGGCTGGTCGGCGTGGCGCGACGCAAGTGTTGATCCGGCGGTTGTTTCTGCTGCTGTAACTATTGGCGTAGGAGCGCCTTGCAGGCGCGAACAAATCTATCTCTATAATTGAATCGCGCCTGCAAGGCGCTCCTACCGGTGTAGATGGTTGTTGCCGGGCAGGGTTACCAGGGGTTTGACGGGCTGCCGCCAGGCGCGGATCATTCCGGTGCATGAAACCTCAAGCACCCAACCAGCTGCGTATCATCGGCGGCGCCTGGCGTGGCCGCAAGCTGGCGTTTGCGCCGGTGCCGGGCTTGCGCCCGACCCCGAACCGGGTGCGCGAGACACTGTTTAACTGGTTGGCGGCGGTGATTCCCGACGCGCACTGCCTGGACCTGTTTGCCGGCAGCGGTGCGCTGGGGCTGGAGGCGGCCTCGCGCGGTGCGGCACGCTGTGTGCTGGTCGAACAACAGCACGCAGTCGTGCAGACCCTGCGCGAGCAGGTCACCCGGCTGCAGGCTGAACACGTGGAAGTAGTCGAGGCCGAGGTGGCTGGCTGGTTGTTACAGGATGCACAGCCATTCGATGTCGTGTTTCTCGATCCGCCGTTTCGGCAGGGCCTGCTGCAGGCCTGCATCGAACGGCTGGAGCAAAACGGCTGGCTGGCGGATGCTGCCTGGGTCTACCTTGAGGCGGAAAGGGGAATGGAACTCGCACTGCCGGAGAACTGGACGTGGTACCGGGAGAAACAGGCTGGCCAGGTGAGTTACCGACTGGCACGACGGGAGAGATGAATCGCGGATGAGATCCGCTCCTACAGGTGGGTCTGATTGTCGTAGGAGCGCATCTCATGCGCGATGGGTGTGGCCGTCAGGTGCCCAGGGTATGCACCCGTCGACCGTCGAGCAGGGTATGCGTAACCCGGCCCTGCATTTCCCAGCCAGAGAACGGGGTGTTGTGGCCCCGGCTGCACAGGGTCTTCGCATCCAGTAGCCAGGTCTGTTCGGGATCAAACACGCAGATGTCCGCGGCGCTGCCAATGCTCAGCGTGCCGCAGGGCAGGCCGAGTATTTTTGCCGGTTCCACGGTCAGTCGGCGAATCAGCTCCGGCAGTTCCAGGATCTTTTCATCAACCAGCCGCAGGCTGAGCGGAAGCAGGGTGTCCAGGCCCGAGATGCCGGGTTCGGTTGACGGGAAGGGTCCCATCTTGGCATCCGGTTCGTGTGGCTGGTGGTCAGAACAGATCGCCTGGATCGTGCCATTTTGTAATGCAGCACGCAGTTGCTGGCGGTCTTCCACCCTGCGCAGTGGTGGTATCACGTGGCACTGGCTGTCGAAGTCGCTGACATCGTTCTCAGTCAGGTACAGGTACGGAATGGCTACATCGGCGGTGACCGGCACGCCATCAAAGCGTGCGCGTGCAATCATGCGTGCAGCACGCCCGGTGGTCAGGCGGCAGAAATGTGCACGCACCCCGATCTGCTCAATCAGTGCCAGCAGGTGCGCCACCGCCGCGGTCTCGGCCGCCGCCGGGATGCCGGGCAGACCGTTGCGTGTTGCCACGCGGCCTTCATGTGCACACCCTTCGTTGGCCAGCCAGTGGTCGTTGGCATGCAGAAAAACCGTGAGGTCGAAGGTGGCCGCGTATTCCAGTGCACGGCGCAGCACCAGCGCGTTTGTCATTGGACGCTGCACGTTGCTGACGCCGACACAACCTGCCTTGCGCAGTGCGGCCATTTCGCTCAGGTGTTCGCCGTTAAGGCCGCGCGTCAGTGCGCCCAGCGTTACTATGTGTGCCTTGCCGGCATCAGCGGCACGCAGGCGGATCAGTTCGGCCACGGCGGGTGTGTCGATCACCGGGTCGGTATCCGGCGGGCAGCACAGCGTGGTGATGCCCCCGCTGGCGGCAGCGCGCGTTTCCGATGCAATGGTTGCCTTGTGTTCTGCGCCCGGTTCGCGTGCACGCGCGGCCAGGTCGACCAGTCCCGGGCAGACCACGTTGCCGATGGCATTGATCTCCACCTCTGCACTGAAACCATCCGGCGCATTGCCAAGCGCAATGATCTTGCCCTTCTCGATGTAAACGTCGGTGACTGCATCCAGTTCATTGGCCGGGTCGATGACGCGTCCGCCATGAATGTGGATGTTGAGCTGTTTGCGCGTTGCGGCCGCCATGTTATTCACCCCCGTCCTGCTGGCTGCGCATGGCCATGGACATGATGGCCATGCGCACCGCGATGCCGTGCGATACCTGCTGCAGGATCACTGAGCGCGGCCCGTCGGCTACCTCGGAATCCATCTCGACGCCACGGTTGATCGGGCCAGGGTGCATTACGATTGCATCCGGGTTGGCGCTGGCGAGTTTTTTCTCGGTCAGCCCGAACAGTTCGTAGTATTCGTGTTCGCTTGGCAGCAACGCGCCCTTCATGCGTTCATGCTGCAGGCGCAGCATGATGATAACGTCAGCATCCTGGATGCCGGTGCGCAGGTCATGAAAAATGCGTGTTCCCAGTGATTCCGCATAGGCAGGGATCAGGGTTTTTGGCGCCACGATGCGTACTTCACCGGTATTCAGCACGTTGAGTGCGTGGATCTGCGAGCGCGCCACGCGTGAGTGCATTACATCACCCACGATGGCGACACGCAGTCGTCCGAAATCGGGACCCTTGGTGCGCCGGATGGTGAACATGTCCAGCATGGCCTGGGTCGGGTGAGAATGCCTGCCGTCGCCGGCGTTGATGACGCTGGTATGCGGCGCAACATTGCTGGCAATGAAATGCGCAGCGCCGCTGTCGGCATGGCGCACGATGAACATGTCGACGTGCATGGCCTCGATGTTTCGCAGTGTGTCCAGCAGGGTTTCCCCCTTGGCGGCGCTGGACTGGGTGATATTGATGTTCAGTACGTCGGCAGACAGGCGCTTGGCAGCCAGCTCAAAGGTGGTGCGGGTGCGGGTGCTGGCCTCGAAGAACAGGTTGACGATAGTCTTGCCGCGTAGCAAGGGGACTTTCTTGACGGTTTGTTCGGTAACGCCTGCAAACGACTCGGCTGTATCCAGGATCTCGGTCAACAGCTGTTGATTCAGACCGCTGATGGTAAGGAAGTGGCGCAGCCGTCCCTGGTCGTCGATTTGCGGGTCGTTTGCTTTCATGTGTCGCGCTTGATTTCCAGCCTGAGCGGGTCCGGTCCCGACAGCTTGATATGTTCGCCGGGCTGCAGTTCGACACGCTGTCCGACGACATTCGCCTCAATGGGTAGTTCGCGCCCGCTGCGCTCGATCAGTACGGCAAGGTGAATCGATGCTGGCCGTCCGTAATCAAACAGTTCGTTCAGGGCAGCGCGAATGGTGCGCCCGGTATGCAGTACGTCGTCCACCAGCAGGATATGCCGGCCATCGATACCGAACGGTAATTCCGATGTTTGTACCACCGGGTTGATGCCGATGCGGGTAAAGTCATCGCGGTAGAACGAGATGTCGAGGCTGCCGAGTGGATCGTTGATCGACAGGCGCTGGTAGAGTTGTTCGGCGACCCATACGCCGCCGCTGTGAATGCCGACCATGACCGGGTTATCCAGGTCATTGCGTGAAATCAGCTCGTCCAGTTGTGTGGCCATGGCGTCAAGCATGGCCGGGATATTGTCAAGGTTGCTCATTGATTGTTCGTGTCCAGCCAGTCCTGCAGGATAATCTGGGCCGCGATGGCATCGATGCCGGTATTTACGCTGCCGGTACTCTCGCGCTGCAATTCGGCTGCGGCGTGCGAGCTGAGTCGTTCATCCATTGTGGTTACCGGCAAACGGTAGCGTGCTTCCAGTTGTTGTGCAAACTCACGTGCTGCCCGTGTCATGTCCGAGTCGCTGCTGTCCGCGTGGCGTGGCAGCCCGACCACCAGCGACTGCGGGCGCCATTCCTCGATCAGTGCAGAGATGCGATCCCAGTCAGGCGCGCCGTGACGGGAGCTAATGGTGCACAGCGCGCTGGCGGTGCCGGTAACTCCCTGCCCTACGGCAATGCCGATACGCCGCTTGCCGAAATCAAACCCGAGTAATGTCTGCAAGATTAGTGGTCCGGCCTCGCGGGTGCGGTGGTCACTCAGGCATGCCCCACGTCACTGGACAGCAGGTGCAGGTCAACCCCGATCAGTTCGGCCGCGGCCAGCCAGCGGCGCTCGGTGGGCGTGTTAAACACGATATCCGTACTGGCCGGCCCGCTTAACCAGGCGTTGTTGGCCATCTCCTGTTCCAGTTGCCCTGCGCCCCAGCCGGCGTAACCGAGCGTGATGATGGCATGTTCCGGGCCCTTGCCCGCGGCAATGGCGGCAAGGATATCGCGCGAGGAGGTGATGCCGATCTCATCGGTGACCTTGAGTGTTGCCTCCCAGTCGCCGGATGGCTTGTGCAGCACGAAGCCGCGGTCACTCTGTACCGGCCCACCCATGTAGACGGGTTGCGAGGCGATCTCGACGTCGTCGGTCCGGATATCCATGTGCAGCAGGACTTCCCCCAGCTGCAGCTCAAGTGGACGATTGATGACCACCCCGAGCGCACCGTTCTCGTCATGTTCGCAGATATACGTGGTGGTGTGGTGAAAATTCGGGTCTTCCAGCGTCGGCATGGCGATCAGGAAGTGGTTGCTGAGTGAGCCGGGATAAGTCATACGACCAGTATCAGGCGATGTCCCGCCGCATTCAAGCCTTCACAGTGGATATGCGGTGTTTTCCTACACGCTAGCGGCTGGAGAGCTGGTTGGTAGAAAACTCCCAGGTGCGTGTGATATGCAGGATGTCCGCATCCTTGAGGATTTCCGGCGGAAACGGCGGGAATGGCGATGCCAGCTCGACGATCCGGGTCGCTGCCGCGTCGATGACCGGGTGGCCGGAGGGGCGCAGTATCCTGATATCACGCACCGTGCCGTCGGCATTCAGCGCAACGTCCATCATCAGCTTGCCCGATATACCGGCCCGGCGTGCCTCGTCCGGGTAATTCAGGTTCCCCACCCGCTCGACCTTCTTGACCCATTCGCTCATGTAATTGGCGTACTTGAATTCCTGGGTGCGGGCCGAGACGAAAATCTGCTTGGGTCGCTTGGCATAGGCCTGCATGGTTTCACTCAGTTGCTCGCTCAGGTTGACCATTTCCATGCTGCGTTCGATCAGTTTGGCCGCGGTGATGTCCGGTGTTTCCGTCTCCGGGTTGCTGAGCTCCTGCTGGCGCACCTTGATGTCGTCGTTGCTGGCCGTAACCACCTGGGTGGGCGCGGCCTCGGGCTGTTGTTGCTGCACTGACGGGGCCTGTTCCGGTACGGCCAGCTCCGGCTTGACCTTCTCGGTGGTGTTACCACCGCCATCCTGGCTGGTCTGGGCGAGGTACTCGGCCTCTTCCGGTGTCTCGGTCTTGCGATTGGAGACAGTGATGTCGAGAGTCGGCAGGACATTTTCCGGTGCCGGGTCATCGTACAGGGCGAAGGTGATGCCAAGGATGATCATGGCGTGCATGGCCACGGCGAGGAACAGGGTCAGCGCAAAGCGGTCCGTCGTGGTGACGGAGGTCTCGTTCAGCGATTGTGTTTCGGCGATTGACATGCAGGTTCCGGGTTGTACTCGGCATTGACAAGTATAGCGTCAAACCGTTCCCTGGCTGGAGCCGCTACCTGCCGATTGTATCGAGATGGCCATTCCGGCTACCAGCAGTGCTTGCTCAGGTAGCTGATAGATAGTTTGCGCTGTTCGCGATCGCGTGTGCTGCGCAGCTTGTCACGGTTTGCGCGGCAGCTGGCCCGGTGCGCGGCCACGGCATGATCATTGCGCTGGCGCATGTCCAGTGCCCGCTGTTGCTGACGTGCCCGGCGGCGCTCCATCCTGTGCAGGGCCTCTTGTTCCCCCGGCCTCAGCCCGCTGGCTGCCCCGGTGGCCTGGTCTGCAAACCTTATTTGCCGGCCCGGCCGGGCGGTCTCCACGGGCGGGGTGTCGCTGAAGTGGGTCTGGCCCCGGGCATCCGTCCATTGCCACACCGTATCCGCCCGTGCCGTGCGTCCCGGATGCAGCCCGGCCAGCAGGCTGCCCCAGATCAGGCTGGCGAGGATTACGGGTGCATGGCGCATGGGTGAGTCCTGGAGGAGTCGATTACCGGGTCTATAGTCTGGCCTGAATCCCGGTGGCAGCGTGTCAGCAGGGTGCCGACCTGGTGGTCGGAATTCCCGGGCGGCGTGAGTCGGCGCATGGCGCCTCAGTGAGTAATGCGCACCTCGGCATTGATATCTTCGTTGAGTTCGGTAATCGCCTGCATCGCGGGCGTCATATGAATCACCCCTGCACTGTCCACCCGCATGACCCGATCAATCCCCATACGCCGCGCGATTGCCTGCCAGTCGTCGGTGCCGGCAACAAACAGGGCAGTGGCCGCGGCGTCTGCCGTGGCGGCATTTTCATGCACCACGGTAACGGCGCTGGTGCCGGTCGCCGGGTAGCCGGTGCGCGGGTCGAGGATGTGGTGGAAGCGCTTGCCATCTACCTCGAACAGGCGCTCGTAGTCACCCGAGGTGAATACGCTGGTATCGCCCGATGTTTTAATGCGTGCCAGAATGCCTTCCCTGCGCGGGTGGCGAATGCCGATGTTCCAGGCCCGTTCACCACGTGTTCCAATGGCGCGCAGGTCGCCGCCGGTGTTGACGATGGCGTTGTGAATGCCGCGCTTGCGCAGGTGATCGATCAGTTGGTCAATCGCATAACCCTTGGCAAAGGCGCCCAGGTCGTAGGCGAGCTGCGGGTTGCGGCTGACAATTTGCGTACCCTGGATACTGACATCATCGACCGTCGGCGCCTGCGCCAGCCACTGCTCGATCGTCGCCGGGTCTGGATAGGCGCCTTCCGGCAACGGGTTGCCCTGGAATCCCCACACTGCAATCAGTTTTCCGATGGTCGGGTTGAACAGGTGATTACTGAGCCGGGACAGGCGGTTGGCTTCGGCCAGCAGCGGCAACAGTGCGGGCTCCGGCGTGAAGGGTTGCAGCGTGGCAAGCCGGGTATTGGTCTCTGTCAGCGGGCCGGGTTCCCACGGATGCCAGTCGTGGTGCCAGGTCATGAATTGTAGCTCGATTTCCGTGCTGACCGTTTCGGCGTAGGCGTGCTCCACGCCGTAGAAGGTAACCTCGATCAGGGTACCAAAGGCCAGGTACTGGTCGTGGAATACCGGTTCTGCTGTGTTGTCACAGGCGGAAAGCAGGGCAAGCGGCAGCACCAGCAGCAGGCACAGCCGGTGTATCACGCGGTTTCCAGCTTGCCTGCGATGGCTTCCATTAGTTGCCCGGCGATATCGCTGCCGTACTGTGCGTCGAGCTCGCGGATACAGGTCGGGCTGGTGACGTTGATCTCGGTCAGGTAGTCACCGATCACATCCAGACCGACAAACAGCAGTCCCCGTTCGCGCAGTGTGGGGCCGACCTGGGTACAGATCCAGCGGTCGCGCTCACTGAGCTCCACGCCCTGGCCAGTACCGCCCGCCGCGAGGTTGCCGCGGTTCTCGCCGGCCGCCGGGATGCGTGCCAGGGCATGCGGGAACGGTTCACCATCGATCATCAGGATACGTTTGTCGCCCCGGGCGATTTCCGGGATATAGCGTTGTGCCATTGCGCTCTGGCGGCCGTTATCGGTGATGGTTTCCAGGATAACCCCCAGGTTGGGGTCATCGTGGCGGACTCGAAATACCGATTCACCACCCATGCCGTGCAGCGGTTTTACCACGATGTCGCCGTGTTCCTGCAGGAAGGCCCTGAGTCGCTGGCGGTCGCGACTCACACACATCGGCGCGCAGCACTGTGCAAACCAGGCGATGTAGAGTTTCTCGTTGGCATTGCGGATTGCGGCGGGGCGGTTCACCACCAGTACGCCGTTCGCCTCGGCACGCTCCAGCAGGAAGGTGGTATAGAGAAATTCCAGGTCAACCGGCGGGTCCTTGCGCATCAGTACCACGTCCAGTTCCTGCAGCGGTGCCGTCACCGGCTCCGCCAGGCTGTACCAGTCATGCGGGTCTGTGCGCACCTCGAGGCGGGACATGCGCGCGTGACAGTCACCGTCCGCCAGGAACAGGTCCGACTGCTCCATGTGGTAGAGCTCGCAGCCGCGTTGCTGTGCCGCCAGCAGCATGGCCAGCGTGCTGTCCTTTTTATAGTTAATGGACCCGATCGGGTCCATGACCACACCCAGTTTGATGTTCATATGAGTCATTTCCATGCCCCTGTTGGAGCGCACCGGCTAATTTGTCCGGCTTTGTAAAGTTTGCGGCCAGTTTGACGATAGAGCGATGTACAGGAAAGCCAATACTAAGTTAATTCGTCTGTTTGGGCAGGACTGTATGACAGGGGGTCGCTTGCTAGCCGCGATAGCTGCCAGGTGAAAACCTAATAATGTCATTTATAACATATACATAGGGGATATCATGCAAAGCAGTGTACCGGCCGGTGAAGTTAACGAAACCGGTAGTGACGAGGCAGCCACCACTCCGGGGGCTGACGGCGCCAAGGGCATCACCATCATGGTGATAGATGATAGCAAGACCATCCGTCGTACGGCTGAAACGCTACTGCGCAAGGAAGGTTATGAGGTCATCGTGGCAACCGATGGTTTTGAGGCTCTCAGTATGGTGGCCGACAACAAGCCCGATCTCATTTTCCTCGATGTCATGATGCCACGGCTCGATGGCTATCAGACCTGTGCACTGATCAAGCATCACCGTGTTTTCCGTCATACGCCGGTTGTGATGCTGTCCAGCAAGGATGGTCTGTTTGACCGTGCACGCGGGCGCGTGGTGGGTTCAGACAACTATATTACCAAGCCGTTTACTCGTGATGAATTGCTGGCTGTTATTAACCAACTCTGCAACAAAGCGGACTAACCCCAAGGGGCAATACCTATGGCACGAATAATGATTGTTGATGACTCGCCGACCGACGCGCAGGCGCTGAGGACGATTCTCGATAAGAATGGATACGAGACGGTGCATGCCACTGACGCGAAGGAAGGGATAGATGTCGCGCGCCGTGAGAAACCCGATCTGATTCTTATGGATGTGGTGATGCCGGGGCTGAACGGTTTCCAGGCCACGCGTGAGCTGACCTCCGATCCGGAGACCGCCGGGATCCCTGTGATTATCGTGACGCGCAAGGACCAGAAGGTTGACCGTGTCTGGGGCATGCGCCAGGGCGCCAAGGATTATGTGATCAAGCCGGTCAAGGAAAGCACGCTGTTGACCCTGATTAACGAGGCGCTTGCTGCGTAACTGCCATGGCCAGAAGAAAAGCATTGAATCCGGTAGCAATCCTGCAGGAAATCGAGGATCTCTGCCGCGGGTCTGCGACCGGTGCGCCCCGCAAGGCCGGGAACAGCGCCGAGTGGTCCGGAATTACCTTTCGTATCGGGGATACCTATCTTGTGTCGCAGCTGGGCGAGGTGGTCGAGATTCTTGAATACCCGGAACTCTCCAGCGTACCGCTGACCAGGCCCTGGGTGCGCGGCATTGCCAATGTACGCGGCAACCTGCTTCCGGTCGTTGACATGAGCAGCTTTCTTAACGGCGCCGCAGCAACTATTACGCCGCGATCACGCGTGCTGGTGGTCGATCACAAGGGTCTCTACACAGGACTGATTGTGGATGAGGTGCTCGGACAGAAACATTTCACTGATGATGAATATACCGGGGATCTGCCGGGTGTGAATGAGGCTTTTGAGCCATATATACAGAATGGATTCCGCCGTGATGACGTGGTGTGGAGCATATTCAGCCTGCATGAGATGGCTGAAACACCACAGTTCCTGCAGGCGGCCGTGTAACAGGTTTGGATTAACGAAGCAGTTTTTTTATACAACTTTGCCAGGTGGACTAACCGGTCGGGAGATGGACCATGAAAAAGATGTTTAATGTAGGTAAATTGGGAGGCAGTAGCCGGATGAAGGCATTGATGTTCTTGATGCTGGGCTCCGTGGCAGCCATGGCCTGGACCTTCGTTCACGTGGGTAACCAGGCCGGGACTGACCAGGCGCGTCTTACCGATGTGAGTGAGCAGCTGGTGCTGTCACAGAAGTTGGCCAAGTATGCACTGGCTGCGACGACCGGTGATACCGATGCGTTTGCCAGTATGGAGAGTTCCAAGAACCGGTTCTCCGAGATCATCAAAAAGCAGACGGCTGACTTCGGTGACGCTGGCAGCGAGAACGGAACGGCAGAGGGCATGGCCCTGGCCAGCCTGGACAAGCGCTGGGGTGGTTTCCGGAACAACATTGATTCCGTGCTTGATGGCCAGTTCCTGATCGTGGCAATGGCCGAGTCCACCACCGTGGTGAACGAGGTTATGCCGCAGTTGATGGAGCATACCCAGGACATCGTAAATACCCTGGTTAAGAATGGCGCAAGCGCCAGCCAGGTGCGTCTTGCCAGTCGCCAGATGGTACTCAGTCAGCGCATCGTGAACAGTCTGAACGGTGTTATGACCGGTAAGGGCACCGAGTCATCTGCACTGCTGTTTGCGGCAGACACCAGGGAATTCGGTCGCGTTCTGGACGGTTTCATGCGCGGTACCGGTGGCATACAGCAGCTGAAGGGCAAGACCTTGCAGTCCAAGGTTCAGAAGATTGCACTGCTGTTCTCCCGTATTAGTGACAACGCCGGTTCGATTGTTGATAACTCCGAAGAGCTGGTCACGATTCAGACCGCGGCAGCAGACATCAGTGGACAGAGTGAGACTCTGTATAACGCTGCACATGCCTTGCAGGGTGTGCTGGTCTCCTCCCGCGATGGTCGTTTCATCAACAATGAGCTGGCCTACTCCCTGGGCGCCATTGCACTGTTCGTGCTGTTCTTTATGGGCTTTGAGGCATTCCGCAGCCAGCGTCAGCGCAGTCGCATCGTGGAAGAGGAAAATGCAGAGAACCAGGAAGCAATCATGCGCTTGCTGGATGAAATGGGCGACCTGGCTATTGGTGACCTGACAGTCAAGGCGACCGTGACCGAGGACTTTACCGGTGCTATCGCTGACTCCATCAACGTCACGGTCGGCTCGCTACGTGACCTGGTGAAAACCATTAACGATACCTCTACACAGCTGTCCGGATCGGTGCAGGAAACCGAGGAAATCGCTGGCCAGCTGGCTACCGCCAGCAAGAAGCAGTTCGAGGATATCACCCAGGCCAGTACTTCAATTACCGAGATGTCCGAGTCCATGGGCGAGGTGTCCAACAACGCAAACGAGTCATCAAAGGTTGCCATGCGGTCGGTGGAAATCGCTAAGAAGGGCGGCGATGCAGTGAAACGCACCATGTCCGGTATGGATACGATTCGCGAGCACATCCAGGAGACGTCGAAACGAATCAAGCGACTTGGTGAAAGCTCGCAGGAAATTGGCGATATCGTTGAGCTCATTAACGACATTGCCGAGCAGACCAACATTCTCGCCCTGAACGCATCGATCCAGGCGGCCATGGCCGGTGAGGCCGGACGTGGTTTCGCGGTGGTTGCCGACGAAGTGCAGCGACTTGCAGAACGTTCCGCAAATGCTACCCGGCAGATTGAAGCTCTGGTGAAAACCATTCAGGCCGACACCAACGAGGCGGTTATCTCGATGGAGAAGAGTACCTCTGGTGTGGTCACGGGTGCCCAGCTGGCTGAAGATGCCGGCGGCGCACTGGAAGAGATCGAGACTGTTTCGGATCAGCTTGCTGAACTGATTAAGGGGATGTCCGGTGAGGCACTCCAGCAGGCAAATGTTGCATCGGAACTGACCGAAACCATGAATGACATTCAGGAGCTGACCACGCAGGCCACGGCCGGTGCCGAGCAGACCTCGCGGTCTATTGGCAACCTGTCACGTATGTCGCAGGACCTGGATACATCCGTTACCGGTTTCAAACTGCCGCAGTAAGGCGTTACAGGCTGACAACGGGATATTCAGGTTTCTATCCTGCTGTTGTTCCGGGGAGGCAGTGCATTTTACAAATGCCGCCGGTTGGCAGTTATGAACAGACACTGAATGTGGTAGCAAGGAACAATTATGCGTGAAGCAATAGACTACAATGCCCTGGGATGGGTCCGCAAAGAGCTTGGCGAGGCGCTGAACAAGGCGCGCCAGGGCCTTGAGGCGTTCGCGGAAGGTGATGAGCGCAAGGAACTGTTACAGGACTGTAGCGCACAGCTGCACCAGGTGCGCGGACCGTTGCAGATGGTCAATCTCAAGGGCGCGGACATGCTCGCTGGCGAGATGGAAGAAACGATTGCCGACCTGATGCTGGATTCCATAGAGGAAAGGGACACGGTCCTGGAACTGTTGATGCAGGGCTTCCTCGAATTGCCACAGTATCTGTCCAGTCTGCATACCGGTAAAGCGGACACGCCAACGGCAATGTTTCCTCTTGTTAACAGTCTGCGTGCCGGCCGCGGTCTGCAGCCACTCTCGGAAGGTGACGTATTCTCGCCAGACCTGTCCAGCCGTGTACCGGCTGAAGTGTTTGATGTGCGTGCAGAACATGATGATAAGGGGCTTGCTGACCGGGTACGTGATGCACGTGTACGGTTCCAGGCCGGTTTGCTGGAATGGTACCGTGGCGGTGATGACAACCAGGGTATGCAGGCACTGCTGGGAGTGCTTGAAGACCTGCAGAAAATGGCCTGCTGTGAACCCGTGGTACGCCTGTGGTGGGTCGGTGCCGGCGTTGCGGAACTCGTGCGTGACGGTGTACTGGAGGAAACGGAAGAGACCAAGCGCCTGTTTGGGCAACTGGACAGGCATATCAAGCGATTGCTGGAAAAAGGCGAGTCGGTATTTTCCGATCCGCTGACCGATGATTTTATGAAAAATCTGCTGTTCCAGCTGGTGCGTGTCGAGACAGATTCCGAACGTATTAACGCTATCCGCTCAGTCTATGGCCTGGAAGGATTGACTGAGACTGAATCGAATGACCAGGGCGGCGAGCTTGGAGATGAGTTGTTACAGACTGTCTCAACAACGGCGCGTGAGGAAGTCGATCGCATCAAGAACGACCTGGATGCCTGTTTTCAGAATTCTACTTCCACACCGGATTCCCTGGCGTCAGTCGCCGACCAGTTGCGTACGCTTGGCAGCACGCTGGGCATGATTGGCCTGGAACATGTAGGCAGCGTGGTTGCCGAACAGGAACAGTTTATACGTGGTGTACTGAATGAGCAGCAGGATATTTCCGGGGTTGATTTCAGCACTGTCGCCAATGCGCTGGTCATGGTTGAGGATGCGCTTTCCGGCATCACACAGCATGGCGCGAATGCGGGCGGTGTTGATGAGAGCGAGGCAGTGTTCCGCCAGGGACAGGACGCGGTTCTTGCAGCGGTTATCGCAGACATGTCGGCTGCCAAGGAATCGATTAATGAATTTCTGCAGTCATCAGGTGAATTTAATTTTCTTGGTGATGTGCCCACGCAGTTACACAAGATTTGTGGTGGACTGGAGCTGATCGGCGAAGAGCGGCTCTCCGGTGCCGCAAGCCAGACCAAGCAATTCATCGCCCACGAGTTGCTGGCTGAGCACCGCACATTAAGTGAGGGCGAGCTGGACAGTTTCGCAGATGCGATTTGCAGTATTGAATATTGCGTTGAACAGCTGGGTGAGAACCAGAGTTATGGAGATCGTGCCATCGAGGTGGCAGAGGAGAGCCTGGGCAAGCTGGGCTATGCCAATGAATTTGCCGGGGAACCGGCTGTGGAAACGGAAACAGAAGTGGAACTGTCGGTGGCGACGGAACCGCCGGCGGAATCTGAAGCAGAGCTCTCCATTGTGACAGAGCCGGCCGTCGTGGAGGCAGAAGCGGAACCGGTTGCTGTTGCTGTGGCCCCGCCACAGGAAGACGGTGAATCCACACCGATTTCCGGATTGCAGGTCCTCGGTGAGGATGCGGATCAAGAGATCGTCGAAATCTTTGTTGAAGAAGCCGGTGAGGTACTGGAGCTGTTCGCAGGCTCGATACCCGCCTGGTGCGATAAGCCAGATGATGCGGAGCTGCTGGGCGAGATCCGGCGTGGATTTCATACCATCAAGGGTAGTGGCCGCATGATCGGCGCACTCGCCACCGGTGAGTTTGCCTGGGCATTCGAGAACCTGCTCAATAATGTCATCGAGAACACCGTACCTGCCGGGCAGGGTTTGCGTGATCTCGTTGCCGGATCGACCGGCATGCTGCACCAGCTGGTTGCCCAGGTCACTGACAACTCGGTCAATCCGGGCGAGGCGGCGGACCTGATGGCCGTGCAGGCATTCAAATTCAGCACCGGCGAGCTTGTAGAGACCGAGGTTGTCAGTAACAGCAGCGCTGGTGATGAAGCAGATGTCTCTGCCGACGGGCAGGCTGATAGCGCTACTGAAACGGTTGCAACAACGCAGCCAGAGTCTGCCGGGTCGTTCATACGTGACCTGCCGGTACTGTCGGATGAGGCTGATCCGGAAATCGTCGAGATTTTCCAGGAAGAGGCTGCAGAGGCACTGCAGGTTATTGTGGAGGCACTGCCCAGGTGGGTCGCTGAACCTGCTGATATGGACGTTCTGGGTACGGTGCGCAGGAGTTTCCACACCCTCAAGGGCAGTGGTCGTATGGCCGGCGCAATGGTACTGGGTGAGTTTGCATGGATCGTTGAAATGACGTTCAACAAACTGCTGGAAGGCACCATACAGGCGGACAACGCATTGTTCGAGGCCCTTGCCGTGGTGCCGGAAGCCGTTGATCAGTTATTGAAACAGTTGCGGGATGGCAGTGAGCCTGCAGTAAATATCGAACAGATCATGTCGCGCCTGGTGGCCTGCGAGTCTGTTGAGCAGACTATCCCTGACAGTGTTGATGTTGTCGATGTGATTGCCGTTGATGAAGTGGCTGACGAGCCGGCGGAAGCTGCCACAGAGTCTCCGTCGCTTATGGAGACGTTTATCAAAGAGTGCGGCGAACACCTGCAGTCACTGGCCGGATGTGTTGCCGGTGAACCGGGTGAGTGCGAGGTGACGGAACCGATGTTCCGCTCAATGCATACCCTGGCAGGTATCACCGAACTGGTTGATGTGCCCGGTATCCGCAGTCTGGTGGAGCCGCTGTATGAATATTTTGGTCCGCGTTACCACGAGGGGCAGCCGGCTGCGCCAGAGGCCATTACCGTGCTGGGCGATGCAGTACAGGAGATGTCCCGTCAGCTGGAACAGTTACCTGACTCGTCATACGACGAACAGCTGGTTGCGACACTGCTTGAACGTATCGCGACCCTGGCAGAACAGGTAGCAGAGACGGCTGATACGCCGGTCGTGGAGGCCGGGACGGTTACTGAAGAGGCGGACAATGTTGTCGCGCTGGAGGTGGAGACACCTGATGAGGTTGCGTCCGAAGAGATTACGGAGCAAGAGCTGCCCGAAGATGTCTATGCCAGCCAGGACCAGGAACTCTACGAGATCTTCGTGGAAGAGGCTTCCGAGATCATGGACAGCGGTGAAACCGTGCTGCGCAACTGGTCTGATGATCCGGACAACACCGAATTGATGGCCGAGTTCCAGCGTATGCTGCACACCCTGAAGGGCGGTGCGCGCATGGTGGATATCACGACCATTGGCGATCTGGGCCATGCGGTGGAATCCTTGCTCACCAAGGTGGGTGAGGGTGAAGTTAAAATATCGCCAGACCTGTTTGTCCTGCTCCATGAGTCGTTTGACCGGCTCTCGGATATGCTGGACAAGGTCAAATCACGTCAGGAGACCGAAGCAGCTGCTGATCTTGAGACCCGCCTTGATGCGTTTATGAAAGGCGATACCAGTGCGGCTCATGCAACCGCGGCCCCGGTTAAAACGAAGCGGCCTGCCAAAAAGAGGGCTGCAAGGGGTAAGGCCGCAGCCGCCACAGCAAAGCCGGCCAGGGCCAAGCGTGGCGCGAGACGGAAGAAAGCAGGACCGCTGCAGCCGGCATTCTCGGAAATTGTTGCGCGCAGCACGGAAGTACAGTTACAGGGCGCGCAACAGGGCGGTGCTTCAGGTGATCGCCGCGAGCAGGTCAGGGTGCAGTCCGATGTGCTGGACAACCTGGTTAACAACGCCGGTGAAATCAATATCTACCGCGCCCGCCTGGAACAGCAGATCAGTAATTACCGCTTCAACCTGGGCGAGCTGGACCAGACCATCAGCCGGTTGCGTGAACAGCTGCGTAAACTGGAAATGGAAGCAGAAGCACAGATCCTGTATCGCTACGAACAGGAGTCGGATGACCGAAACGAGGACTTCGATCCGCTCGAGATGGATCGTTATTCCACGCAGCAGCAGCTGTCACGTTCCCTGAGCGAGAGTATCAGCGACTTGCGCAGCCTGCAGGAAATCATGGAAAGCTCCACGCGTGATGCGGAAACCCTGCTGTTGCAGCAGTCTCGCGTCAGTATTGACCTGCAGGAAAGCCTGATTCGAACCCGGATGGTTCCGTTTGCCGGGCTGGCCCCGCGTCTGCAGCGCATCGTGCGCCAGTCAGCACGCGAGCTGGACAAGAAGGTAGAGCTGGAACTGAGAGGTGCGGATGGAGAAATGGATCGCGCAGTTGTCGAGCGGATTATTGCGCCGCTGGAGCACATGCTGCGTAATGCCGTTGCCCATGGCATCGAGAAACCTGAAAAACGCAAGCGTGTCAAAAAATCTGAAAACGGTACCATCATTATCGACTTTGACCGTGAAGGGCCGGAAATCGTACTGCGTATTAAAGATGACGGTGCCGGTATGGATATCAAGAGGATCCGTGCGCGTGCTATCGAACGCGGCCTGATACCCAAGGGCAGCAAGATGCCGGATTCCGAAATCATGCAGTTTGTGCTGCAGGCCGGTTTCAGTACTGCCACCGAGGTCACACAGATCTCCGGACGCGGTGTCGGCATGGATGTCGTGCACAGCGAAGTCAAGCAGCTTGGCGGCTCGTTGCATATCGATTCCGAGATGGGTGAAGGCACCGTGTTTACGGTACGCCTGCCCTACACCCTTGCCATCAACCAGGCATTGCTGGTGACCGCCGGCGAGGAAACCTTCTGCGTGCCGTTGTCCAGTCTCGAGGGTGTGGTGCGTGTCTACCCGGACGCACTGAAGGCCTGCTACGAGAATGAGGGCCAGCCGTTTGAATATGGCGACAACAACTACCAGCTCAAGCACCTTGGCAGCTTGCTCGGTACCGGGCGGATGGATATGGAGAATACCCGTGAACAGGTGCCGGTGTTGTTGATGCGCGTGGGTGATCAGCGCGTTGGTTTCCAGGTCGAGTCACTGCATGGCAGTCGCGAGGTGGTGATCAAGCCGGTTGGCGCCCAGCTCAGTACCATTGAAGGTATTTCCGGCGCCACTATCCTGGGTGACGGTAGCGTGGTGCTGATCCTCGACATGGTGGCCGCCTCGCGTATGAACGCACAGGTGCTGGATTCTGCCGCTATCGAGAAGCCGAAACAGGATGACCACACTGTCGTCATGGTGGTTGATGACTCGATCACCGTGCGCAAGGTCACTACACGCCTGCTTGAACGTAATGGTTACCAGGTGCTGACGGCGAAAGACGGCGTCGATGCCATGGGTCAGTTGCAGGATCGTATACCGGACATGATGCTGCTGGATATCGAAATGCCGCGCATGGACGGTTTCGAGCTTGCCACGCATATGCGCAACGATGAACGGTTGCGGGATGTGCCGATCATCATGATTACCTCGCGTACCGGTGACAAGCACCGTGACCGCGCGCTGGCTATCGGTGTTAACCAGTACCTCGGCAAGCCGTTCCAGGAAGCCGACCTGCTGGATTCAATACATGACATTATCGGTGCCGAACCACTTGCGGTTGGCGCATGATTCAACAATCTACGAGGGGTAGGTGATGGAGAATACTCAGGATAAGGTTCGTAGTTTGTGGATCCCGATGCGCAAGATGAACCTGTTAATGCCGAACGTTGCGGTCGCGGAAGTCGGCAGTTACCGGACGCCCACAGCACTGCCGGATACACCGGAATGGTTGATGGGTACTGTTAACTGGCAAGGCAAGAAAATCGCGGTGATTTCACTTGAGTCGATGTGTGGCATAAGTGTGGATTCCGACCAGGTGTTTTCACGCCTCATGATCGTGAACTCGGTGCGACCGGACAGCCCGGTGAGCCACTACGCCATCGTGACAGCTGGTCTGCCGGGGTTGATCCAGTTTGGTGCGGATACGGCCAGTGATGCCAAGGCAGGCCAGAGCGAGGCCCTGAAATGCACGGTACACATCGGTAACGAAGAGGCCTCGATCCCGGACCTGGAATATTTGCAGGGACAGCTGGAAGAGCAGCTCGGCGAAGCCGCCTGAGTTATAGACTATCGCGCCTGCAAGGCGCTCCTGCGGTAAAAAGAAAGTCCTGTAGGAGCGCCTTGCAGGCGCGATAGGCCAGCGTTGTATTGCTGGCCGGGTCCCCGCCTCCGCGGGGATGACGTGATTTTTATTTGGGATCCTATTGTAGGAGCGGATCTCATCCGCGAATTCCCTCCACTGTTTATCTGAAATCCCCCCACAGGGTCTGCATCGCGGCAAGCGCCGCGAGTCCGGCGGTTTCGGTGCGCAGGATGCGCTGACCCAGGCGGATCCCTTTGAATCCGGCTGTTCTGGCCAGTGACTGCTCACCCGATTCCAGCCCACCTTCCGGCCCGACTAGCAGGACGATGTTGCCGGCAGGTGCAGCTATCCCCGGCAGTGTGTGTGCGCTGTCCGGTTGCAGCATGAGTTGGCAGTCTGCCCCGGGCTGTGTGTGTATCCAGTTTGCCAGGCTGTCGGGCGCTTCCACGACCGGCAGCGTGGCGCGGCCGCATTGTTCGCAGGCGCTGATCACCACGCCCTGCCAGTGCTGGCGACGCCTGGCCAGGCGCTCCCCCTTCAGGTGCGACTGACTGCGTTGCATCCACAGTGGCTGGATTGTATTTACCCCCAGTTCTACCGCCTTTTGCAGGATCAGGTCCATGCGATCTTGTCGGGCAATGCCCTGCGCCAGGGTGACTGACAGTGCGGACTCCGGGCTGGCTGAAACCTGTTCGCCGACGGTGAGCTCGATACTGTCGCGGCCAGTGCCTTGCAGTATGGCGTGGTGTTCATTGCCCGCGCCATCGAACACGCGCAGTGCAGCGCCGCTGCGCAACCGCAGGACATGCGTGACCTGGTGGGCCGTTTGCCCGTCGATGGTCAGGGATGCTCCCGGGACGAGAGCGTGGGCTGTATACAGGCGGGAGATGCGCATGGTCCTGGGTATCGGTATGGGTCGTTATGGAAGTACTGTAGCAATGTCTGGCAAGGGTTGGTGACTATTGTACCCATGTTGCCGATAATGACTGCCATTCATGAGCAAGATAATTCCTGAATCCGAAGACCGCTGGCTGGCCGCGGACCGTGCGCACGTCTGGCACCCCTACAGTGCGATAGGTGCCGATACGCCGGTCTTTCATGTGCAGTCCGCGTCAGGCGTACGTATCAGGCTTGCCGACGGCCGTGAGCTGATTGACGGCATGGCCTCATGGTGGTGCGCGATTCATGGCTATAACCACCCGGTGCTGAATGCGGCCCTCGAGCAGCAACTCAAAAGTATGGCCCATGTCATGTTCGGTGGCCTGACTCACCGGCCGGCGGTGGAACTGGCCGAACTGTTGCTGTCAGTCACGCCGGAGCCATTACAGGCAGTGTTCTTTTCCGACTCGGGCTCCGTGTCGGTCGAGGTGGCCATGAAGATGGCCATCCAGTACTGGCAGGCACGCGGCAGTAACGACAAGGTGCGCTTTGTTACGCTGCGACATGGCTATCATGGCGACACCCTCGGGGCGATGTCGGTGTGCGATCCCGTGACCGGCATGCACGCGCTGTTTTCGGGTGTGTTGCCGCAGCAACTGTTCATCGACGCGCCAGGCTGTGCGTTTGGAGAGCCCTGCACCGATGCAGACATCGAGCCGCTGGCAGGCGTGTTGCAGGCGCATGCACACGAGCTTGCAGCACTGATCCTGGAACCGGTGGTGCAGGGCGCCGGTGGCATGCGTTTCTATTCCGCCGATTATCTGCGCCGCGCGCGCGAGTTGTGCGAGCGCCATGACGTATTGCTGATTGCCGACGAAATTGCGACCGGCTTCGGGCGTACGGGTGAATTATTTGCCTGTGATCATGCCGGGATCGCACCGGACATCATGTGCCTGGGCAAGTCGCTGACAGGTGGCTATATGACGCTGGCGGCCACGCTGACCACGGCGGCGATTGCCGACACCATCAGCCAGGGGGCGCCGGGGGTGTTCATGCACGGCCCGACCTTCATGGCCAATCCGCTGGCCTGTGCCACCGCGCTGGCCAGCGTGCAGTTATTACTGGATTCTCCCTGGCAGCAGCGCGTACAGGAAATTGAAGCCGGTCTGCGTCGGGGCCTGCAACCCTGCGCGGCATTCGGGCATGTGCGTGACGTCAGGGCGCTGGGTGCAATCGGCGTGGTCGAGCTGGATGCGCCGGTTGATATGAAAGCCGTGCAACGTCAGTTCGTCGATCGGGGGGTCTGGGTGCGCCCTTTCGGGAGGCTGGTGTACCTGATGCCGCCATTTATTATTGGCGATGCGGACCTGGCAGCGTTGACACAGGCCGTGGTCAGCGTGGTGAGCGATTCAACCGGATAAACCGGCTGAATCACTCATGTCTGTCTAGCTACAGCCGCCGCCTGCGGAGCCGCAGGTGCCGCAGCCACTGCCGGCCGGTTGTGGAATATTGTTGAAGACAAAGGCAGGGTTTCCGTCACCCCGGTCTACAAAATCAATTTCCGCGCCGCGCAAATGTCCGATTGTTTCGGTGTCGACGATGACCTTGACGTCGCCATGTTCGGCAACCAGGTCATTGCCCTCTACCTTGTCTGTGAATGTCATGCCGAAGCTCATGCCGCTGCATCCGCCGGGGGAGGCGTAGACACGAATGCCTTCGATATCTTCCTCGGTATTGCCAATCAGTTCCGCGAGTTTTTCTGTGGCCGCAGCGGTGACAGCCAGGTCATCCTGTGTAAGTACGTTCACGTGAATATTACCTTCTGAATTATTAGAACAAGTGGGGGAGTATAACAGCTGTTGCGCGCTGGATGCCGCGCATCAATGCGTGATGCAGGGCATGGGGGCGAACTATTTGCTATCCAGACCGAGATTATTCCAGACGGCGAGTGCCGGCGCGGCTCGGTTAAGGGTATAAAAATGCAGTCCCGGTGCGCCGTGCGCGAGCAGACGCTCACACAGTCCGGTGACGACTTCCTCGCCAAAGGCGCGAATGGAAGTCAGGTCCTCGCCATACCCTTCCAGGCGCTTGCGAATCCAGCGCGGGATTTCAGCGCCACAGGCATCCGAGAAACGCGCAAGCTGGTGGAAATTCGTGATGGGCATGATGCCGGGTACCACCGGGATGCCGATGCCGTCTTGTTCGCAGCGTTCGACGAAGCGAAAGTAGGCGTCGGCATTGTAGAAGTACTGCGTGATGGCGCTGTTTGCACCGGCCGCAACCTTGTGCCTGAAATTCTCGAAGTCCCGGTCCGGGCTGGTGGCCTGCGGGTGGTACTCCGGGTAGGCGGCCACCTCGATGTGAAAGTGGTCAGCGGTGGTCTCGCGGATAAAGGCAACCAGCTCGTTGGCGTAGCGGAATTCGCCGGCCTCGACCATGCCGGACGGCATATCGCCACGCAGCGCCACGATATGCCTGATGCCGCGTTCCATGTAGGCAGACAGCATGTCGCGGATGTTGTCATGCGTTGAACTGATGCAGGACAGGTGCGGGGCGGTCTCTATGCCTGACTTGTGCTGGATATTGATGACGGTTTCGGCGGTGCGGTCGCGGGTCGAGCCGCCGGCACCAAAAGTCACCGAGAAAAAACGCGGGGTGACCGCGGCCAGCGACAGGCAGGTTTTTTCCAGCTGAGCAATACCGTCCGCTGTCTTTGGCGGGAAGAATTCGAAACTCAGTTCTACGCTGCGCGAGCCCATGGCCGTACTGCTTTCCCCTTGCTGTGTTAGTAGCGGTAATGCTCCGGCTTGTACGGCCCGTCCACCGGTACGTCAATGTAATCGGCCTGCTGTTGTGACAGCGCGGTCAGGTTGGCGCCGACCTTGGCAAGGTGCAGTCGTGCCACTTCCTCGTCCAGTTTCTTCGGCAGGGTGTAGACACTGTTCTGGTAGTTGTCACCATGATTCCAAAGTTCCATCTGCGCGAGCGTCTGGTTGGTGAAGCTGTTGGACATCACGAAGCTGGGATGACCGGTGGCGCAGCCGAGGTTCACCAGCCGGCCCTCGGCCAGCAGCAGGATGCGCTTGCCATTCGGCAGGATGATGTGGTCGACCTGCGGCTTGATGTTCTCCCACTGGTACTGCTTCATGCTGGCGATATCGATCTCGTTATCGAAATGTCCGATGTTGCAGACAATGGCCTGGTCCTGCATCTTCACCATGTGATCGTGGTTGATGACATGGTAGTTGCCGGTGCAGGTAACAAAGATGTTGGCCTTGTCGGCGGCGTCTTCCATGGTGACTACACGGTAGCCTTCCATCGCGGCCTGCAGGGCGCAGATGGGATCGATTTCCGTCACCCACACGGTACAACCCAGTCCTTTCAGTGACTGGGCGCAGCCCTTGCCAACGTCGCCGTAACCAATGACCACGGCAATCTTGCCGGCAATCATCACGTCGGTAGCGCGCTTGATGCCATCGACCAGCGATTCGCGGCAGCCATACAGGTTGTCGAACTTGCTCTTTGTGACCGAGTCATTGACGTTGATGGCCGGGAACGGCAGCTCGCCACGTTCCTGCAGCTGGTACAGGCGATGCACGCCGGTGGTGGTTTCCTCGGTTACACCCTGGATATTTTTCAGGATCTTCGAATACCAGCCGGGTTGTTCGGCAAGCCTCGCCTTGATGCTGTTAAAGAGTGCGACTTCCTCCTCGCTGTCCGGGTTATCCAGCACCGACAGGTCCTGTTCGGCCTTTGTGCCGAGCATGACCAGCATGGTTGCGTCGCCACCGTCGTCGAGAATCATGTTCGGTGTGCCACCGTCATGCCATTCCATGATGTTGTGGCAATAGGCCCAGTATTCATCCAGCGACTCACCCTTGAAGGCATAGACCGGGATGTTGCGCTCGGCAATCGCGGCGGCAGCATGGTCCTGGGTGGAGAAGATATTGCAGGACGCCCAGCGCACCTCGGCGCCCAGGTCGACCAGCGTCTCGATCAGCACCGCGGTCTGGATGGTCATGTGCAGGCTGCCGGCAATGCGTGCGCCCTTGAGCGGTTTTTCGGTTCCATACTTCTCACGTAATGCCATCAGTCCCGGCATTTCGGTCTCGGCGATGGCGATTTCCTTGCGCCCCCAGCCGGCCAGGTCGATATCTGCAACCTTGTAATCACTGGCCATCTGTTCCGCTGTTTGTGTACTCATGGTGTGCCTCGTTTGATTATGTTGTATCAGAAGCCGGCCGCATCGCGCAGGGCGGCGGCCACGTCGGTGTTTTCCCACGAAAAGCCCTCGTCGGTACGGCCAAAATGACCGTAGGCGGCGGTGGCCTTGTAGCCGGGCCTGAGCAGGTCCAGCATCTTTACCAGGCCACGCGGGCGCAGGTCGAAGTGCTCGCGCACCAGCTGTTCCAGGCGTTGCTCGTCCAGCTTGCCGGTACCAAAGGTGTTGATGCTGATCGAGGTCGGTTCGGCAACGCCGATGGCGTAGGAAACCTGGATCTCGCAGCGTTCGGCCAGCCCGGCGGCGACGATGTTCTTGGCCACGTAACGCGCGGCATAGGCGGCGGAGCGGTCGACCTTGCTTGGATCCTTGCCCGAGAAGGCGCCGCCGCCATGGCGGGCCATGCCGCCGTAGGTGTCGACGATGATCTTGCGCCCGGTCAGGCCACAGTCGCCCATCGGGCCGCCGATGACGAAGCGCCCGGTCGGGTTGATGTGGATGTTGTCATTACTGCACTGGTTGAGCCATTGTTCGGGAATGACCGGCTTGATGATCTCATCCATGACTGCTTCACGGATCACGTCAAGGCTGATGTCCGGGTCATGCTGGGTCGACAGCACCACGGCCTCGACCCCGACCGGACGGTCATTTTCATAGCGGAACGTCAGCTGGCTCTTGGCATCCGGACGCAGCCACGGCAGGGTGCCGTTCTTGCGCACCTCGGCCTGGCGTTTCACCAGCAGGTGCGCATAGGTGATCGGTGCCGGCATCAGCACGTCGGTCTCGTTGCTGGCATAGCCGAACATCAGGCCCTGGTCGCCGGCACCCTGTTCGCGGTCGTCGGTCTCGTCCACGCCCATGGCGATGTCGGGCGACTGTTTGCCAATGGCGTTCAGTACCGCGCAGGACTCCCAGTCAAAACCGATTTCCGAGCTGTTGTAACCGATGTCGCGTACCGTGTGGCGCACGATCCCTTCCAGGTCGACCCAGGCGGAGGTGGTGACCTCGCCGGCAATGATGACCATGCCGGTCTTGACCATGGTTTCCACGGCCACGCGTGCCGTGGTGTCCTGTTCCAGGACGGCATCCAGCACGGCGTCGGAAATCTGGTCGGCCACCTTGTCGGGGTGGCCCTCGGACACAGATTCTGAGGTAAATATATGAAAATTGGACATATTTATGAGCTTATTAGTAGAGGGAACGCGTAAGTTTACCTTACATAGGTGATATTTTCATTAGTACCGATGTGCCATAGAGTGAGCTTCTTTTCATATTTTCAGGGAGTGCGGCATGGTCCGTCTGGAGACACCGGTGTGCGAGTTTGGGAAACCCGCACTGGATTTCAAGCTGCCGGGTATCGATGGCAGAGACTGGACCCTGGAGGAATGCCGCGGTCCGGGCGGCCTGCTGGTGATGTTTATCTGCAACCATTGCCCGTTCGTCAAGGCGATCCGCGAGCGCCTGGTGCGGGATACCCGCGATTTGCGTGCACTGGGGGTTCACAGCGTTGCGATCATGTCCAACGACACGGCCCTGTACGAGGAAGACAGCTTCGGGAACATGCAGGCGGTGGCGCGTGAATTCGATTTTCCATTCCCTTACCTGCTGGATGAAAGCCAGGCCGTGGCAAGGGCTTACGGTGCCGTGTGTACCCCTGATTTTTTTGGCTATAACAGTGACTTGACGCTGCAGTACCGGGGCCGACTGGATGCCAGTGGCATGCAGGCCGCGCCTGCAGATGCCGCGCGGGACCTGTTTGATGCCATGCGCCAGGTCGCCGGGACCGGTCAGGGGCCCGATGAGCAGATACCCAGCGTCGGCTGTTCCATTAAATGGCGCGAGGAGCCCGTGGCCGGCTAGTTTTGCCAGCCCATAAGTTATTGTTATCGACCAATAAATGTGCGCCCCGGCGGCTCCGGTCCGGAACCGGTTCACTATTGCCGTACGGCACAAACTAGGGGAAAATAGCGCGCCTTGCCTTAAGGTAAGGCCAGAGGGCCGGCGGGAGATTCACTCCAGGCCAGGCCAACGAATCACAGATTGATTGCCTCGGTGTGAACGAACCTGCACCGGAGGCTTTTTTTGTCGCTGAACACAGGCTCATGCGCGCGGCGCAGAACCCGCGACACGGCCGGCAGGCTGCCGGATTATGGCGACAATATAAACAGTATTCAAAATCAGAAACAGGAGAAAAACATGGCTCAGCGTAAAGATCTAGCCAATGCAATCCGTGCACTCAGCATGGATGCCGTGCAGAAAGCCAATTCCGGTCATCCCGGTGCTCCCATGGGAATGGCGGACATCGCCGAGGTACTGTGGAACGACAACCTCAAGCACAATCCGGGCAACCCGAACTGGTCTGACCGTGACCGTTTTGTCCTGTCCAATGGTCATGGTTCCATGTTGATCTATTCGCTGCTGCACCTGACCGGTTATGAGCTGACACTGGATGACCTGAAGAACTTCCGCCAGTTGCATTCCAAGACCCCGGGTCACCCGGAGTACGGTTATGCGCCCGGTGTGGAAACCACCACGGGTCCGCTCGGCCAGGGCATCACCAACGCAGTGGGTATGGCCATCGCAGAGCGTTCACTTGCCGCCGAGTTCAACCGTGACGGTCACGAGATTGTCGACCACAACACCTGGGTGTTCCTGGGCGACGGTTGTCTCATGGAAGGCATATCGCACGAGGCCTGTTCGCTGGCCGGTACGCTGGGGCTCGGCAAGCTGACTGCATTCTGGGACGACAACGGTATTTCCATTGATGGTCATGTTGAAGGCTGGTTCACGGACGATACGCCGAACCGCTTCAAGTCCTACGGCTGGCATGTCATTGCCGGTGTCGACGGCCATGATCCGGTTGCCCTTCAGAAGGCTATTGATGAAGCACGCGCTGTCACCGACAAGCCGTCCATGATCTGCTGCAAGACCATCATCGGTTTCGGTTCGCCGAACAAGGCCGGCAGCCATGACTGCCATGGTGCGCCGCTGGGCCAGGATGAGATCGCACTGACCCGCAAGGAACTGGGCTGGGAGCACGATGCCTTCGTGGTGCCGGATGATATTTATGCCGCATGGAATGCAGGGGACAAGGGTGCAGCGGCGGAAGCCGACTGGAACGAGAAACTGGCTGCCTACAAGGCGGCACACCCGGAACTGGCCGCCGAGTATGAGCGTCGCATGGCAGGTGATCTGCCGGCGGACTGGACAGCAAAATCGGAAGCGTTTGTTGCCAGTGTGAACGACAAGGCCGAGTCGCTGGCGACGCGCCAGGCATCGCTCAAGTCTATTGAGGGTTATGCGCCGCTGTTGCCGGAAATCTTCGGCGGTTCCGCCGACCTCGGCTGTTCGAACCTGACCGAGTGGTCCGGTTACAAGCCGATGCGTGCCGATACACCGGACAGCAACTACATCAACTACGGTGTGCGCGAGTTCGGCATGTCCGCCATCATGAACGGCGTTGCGCTGCATGGCGGACTGATTCCGTTTGGCGCCACCTTCCTGATGTTTTCCGAATACGCGCGTAACGCCCTGCGTATGGCGGCGCTGATGAAGATACGGAGTATCTTTGTTTATTCGCACGACTCCATCGGTCTGGGCGAGGACGGCCCGACCCACCAGGCCGTCGAGCAGATTCCGACCCTGCGCTTGATTCCCAATATGTCGGTTTGGCGTCCGTGTGACACGGTGGAAAGTGCAGTGTGCTGGAAGGATGCGATCGAGCGCCAGGACGGTCCGAGTTGCCTGATCTTCTCGCGCCAGGGCCTGCCGCACCAGCAGCGCAGCAGTGAGCAGATTGCCGCGATCAGCAAGGGTGGATATGTCCTGAAAGACTGCGACGGCACGCCGGATGCCATCATCATTGCAACCGGTTCCGAGGTGGCGCTGGCCATGGATGCGGCCGAGCAGTTGTCAGACAGGAAAATCCGTGTTGTTTCCATGCCGTCGACCAACGCCTTCGATCAGCAGAATGATGCCTACAAGGAATCTGTGCTGCCGGCAGCGGTTACCGCGCGTGTTGCGGTAGAGGCTGCGGTCACCGATGGCTGGTACAAGTATGTCGGCATCAATGGCAAGGTTGTTGGTATCGACCGCTTTGGTGAGTCTGCCCCGGCCGGCGAACTGTTCAAGGAGTTCGGCTTTACGGTTGAGAATGTCGTCTCCGCCGTCAACAGCGTCCTCTAATTTTACTCATTTATTCCGCCCCGTTCGCGGGGCGGGGTTATTTACTACTTTTCATATAAAACATCAGGAGAACGATTATGACTATTAAAGTCGGTATCAATGGCTTTGGTCGTATTGGCCGCATGGCATTCCGTGCAATTGCAAAAGATTTTTCGGACATAGAGGTTGTTGGTATCAATGACCTGCTGGACGCTGACTACCTGGCGTACATGCTGAAGTACGATTCCGTACACGGCAATTTCGACGGTGATATTTCAGTCAATGGCAACAACCTGGTTGTCAACGGCAAGACGATCCGCCTGACTGCAGAACGCGATCCGGCCAATCTGAAGTGGAACGAAATCGGGGCCGACCTCATAATTGAATGTACCGGCTTCTTCCTGACCGAGGAAACCTGCCAGAAGCACATCGATGCCGGCGCCAAAAAGGTTGTCCAGAGTGCGCCTTCAAAGGACGGCACACCGATGTTCGTCTACGGCGTTAACCACGAAACCTATGCCGGACAGGCCATTGTTTCCGCTGCTTCCTGCACCACCAACTGCCTGGCACCGGTTGCCAAGGTGTTGAATGACAAGTGGGGCATCAAGCGCGGCCTGATGACCACCGTGCATGCTGCAACCGCTACCCAGAAGACCGTTGACGGTCCGTCCCAGAAAGACTGGCGCGGTGGCCGCGGTATCCTGGAGAACATCATTCCGTCATCCACCGGTGCAGCCAAGGCTGTCGGCGTGGTGCTGCCTGAACTGAACGGCAAGCTGACCGGTATGGCTTTCCGTGTGCCGACCTCTGACGTATCCGTGGTCGACCTGACTGTTGAGCTGAACAGCGAAGCCAGCTACGAAGATATTTGTGCGGCCATGAAGGCGGCTTCCGAATCCGGCGATATGAGCAAGACGCTGGGTTACACCGATGAGAAGGTTGTCTCAACCGACTTCCGTGGTTGTGGCTTCTCCTCGATTTTTGATTCCGAGGCCGGTATCGCACTGGACGGCACTTTCGTGAAGCTGGTGTCATGGTATGACAACGAATACGGTTATACCTGCAACATGCTGCGCTTTGTGCAGCACGTTGCTGCCAACTAAATCAGCCGGATTCTTTCCCGGGTAACAGTCCGTTACCCGGGAGATTCCCGGTTGATCTGGTAATGAATTGCATTGCTGATTTTGCGCTTTAGCGCGAGATGGCTTTAGAAATTTAATAAAGGAGTCGTCCATGTCTGTTCTAAAGATGACCGATCTCGATCTTCACGGTAAGCGCGTACTGATCCGCCAGGATCTGAATGTGCCGATCAAGAACGGCAAGGTTACCAGCGACAAGCGCATTGTGGCCTCACTGCCGACCATTGAACATGCCATGAACGCAGGCGCGAAGGTCATGGTGATGTCGCACCTGGGTCGTCCGACCGAGGGCGAGTACGACGAACAGTTTTCCATGATTCCGGTGGGTGAGCACATATCCGCCCTGCTGGGTCACAACGTCGAAATGGTCAAGGACTGGGTAAACGGCGTCGGCGGCATGAAGAATGGCGACGTTGTCCTGTGCGAGAACGTAAGATTCAATACCGGCGAGAAGAACAACGATGATGAGCTGTCGAAAAAGATGGCTGCCCTGTGTGATATCTATGTAATGGATGCCTTCGGAACGGCCCACCGCGCTCATGCCTCCACGCATGGTGTAGCGAAATATGCGCCGGTTGCCTGTGCGGGACCGCTGCTGGCGGGTGAACTGGAAGCACTGGGCAAGGCGCTGGATGGCCCGGCCCGCCCCATGGCCGCGATTGTCGGTGGCTCCAAGGTCTCCACCAAGCTGACCGTGCTGGAATCACTGTCAAAGGTCGTTGACCAGCTTATCCCGGGTGGCGGTATCGCCAATACCTTTATTGCCGCCAGTGGCTACAATGTTGGCAAGTCCCTGTACGAGGAAAACCTCGTCGACGAGGCCAAAAAGCTGATGGAAGCGGCCAGGGCGAAGGGCGGTGAGATCCCGGTCCCGACCGACGTGGTTGTGGGCAAGGAATTTTCAGAGTCCGCCGAGGCCGTGATCAAGCGGGTGGAAGAGGTCGAGGATGACGACATGATTTTCGATATCGGTCCGAAAACCGCCGCGCGTTTTGCCAGCATGATGCGCAATGCCGGAACAATCGTCTGGAACGGCCCGGTCGGCGTGTTCGAGTTCGACCAGTTCGGCGAGGGCACCCGGGTGCTGGGTATGGCCATTGCGGAGTCCACCGCGTTCTCGATTGCCGGTGGTGGTGACACGCTGGCCGCAGTGGACAAATACAATATTTCAGATCGGGTCTCCTACATTTCCACCGGTGGCGGCGCGTTCCTTGAGTTCCTTGAAGGCAAGAAATTGCCGGCAGTTGCCATGCTGGAAGAACGTGCCCGGCAGGCCTGACAGAATAACCACAGGAGTTCGGGCTTACCCGTTATGCCAAGACGCACAAAAATAGTAGCAACCCTTGGCCCGGCCACGGATAACGAGAGCGTACTCGATGAGATGATCCGCGCCGGGATGGACGTGGTACGAGTCAACTTCTCGCACGGTACACATGACGATCACATAAGGCGTGCCGAGACTGTGCGCAACCGCGCACGTGCACATGGTCACCAGGTCGGTGTGCTGGCAGACCTGCAGGGCCCGAAGATACGCATTGAGCGTTTCCAGGAAGGCCGCATCGAACTGGAAACCGACGATCACTTCGTTCTTGATGTCAAGCTCGGTACCAACGACGGTACCCGTGAACGTGTCGGTGTGACCTACAAAAAATTGCCGGATGATGTCGTGCGCGGTGACACCCTGTTACTCGACGACGGCATGCTGGTGCTGTGGGTTGAGGAAGTTAACGATACCGAGGTGCATTGCCGCGTCATGGTCGGCGGCTGCCTGACCAACAACAAGGGTATTAACCGTCTCGGTGGTGGGCTGTCGGCGGAATCGCTGACAGACAAGGACCGTGAGGATATCAAGGTCGCTGCCGAGATGGGTGCCGACTACGTGGCAATTTCCTTCCCGCGTTCAGCGGATGATATTCATGAAGCGCGTGAACTGTTGCGCGCGGCCGGCGGCCACGGCAGCATCGTTGCCAAGATCGAACGTGCCGAGGCGCTGGAAGTGCTTGAAGATATCATCAAGGCAGCTGACGTGGTGATGATTGCGCGCGGTGACCTGGGTGTCGAGATCGGCGATGCCGAGTTGCCGGCAGTGCAGAAACGTATCATTCACGTGGCCCGTTCCATGGACCGCGTGGTCATTACCGCGACACAGATGATGCAGTCAATGGTGGAAAGTCCGATCCCCACCCGTGCAGAGGTGTTCGATGTAGCCAATGCCGTGATCGACGGCACCGATGCGGTGATGCTGTCGGCGGAGACCGCGGCCGGGCGTTACCCGGCCAAGGTGATCGAGGCCATGGACCGTATTTGCGCAGGTGCCGAGAGTCAGCGTACTTCCTCCGCCGCGGAGCGTCGTATTCACATGCACTTCAAGCGCGCCGACGAGGCCATCGCCAAGGCCACCATGTACACCGCCAACAGCCTTGGTGTGAAGGCGATCGCGGCACTGACAGAGTCTGGCGCTACGCCGCTGTGGATGTCACGTATCAGTTCCGGCATCCCTATCTTCGCCATGACGCGTCACGTCGAGACACGTCGCAAGGTGACACTCTATCGCGGTGTCTACCCGGTGAGTTTCGATGTCACCACCCCTGATCATGCGACGGTGAACAAGGAAGCCATCGATGAACTGGTACGGCGCGGTGCGGTGCGTGATGGCGATATGATCATTATTACCAAGGGTGACCTGATGGGTGTGCATGGTGGTACCAATGCCATGAAGATCATCACGGTCGGCGAACACGATATTATGGAGCAATAGTTTCCGCCGGGATCCTTAACGGTTCCCGGTATTACAGCAGCTGGCCGTTACGGCCAGACAGATTTTTTAATTCGACAGACAAACTGGAAGTATTTCGAGGAGAAGACAATGGCCATTATTTCATTACGCCAATTACTGGATCATGCCGCCGAGCACGGCTACGGCTGCCCGGCATACAATGTAAACAACATGGAGCAGATGCACGCGATCATGGAGGCTGCTGACGAGACCGACAGCCCGGTGATCTGCCAGGCCTCTGCCGGTGCACGTTCCTACGCTGGTGCACCATTCCTGCGCCACCTGATCCAGGCCGCTGTTGAGCAGTGGCCGCACATCCCGGTGGTGGTGCACCAGGATCACGGTGCTTCTCCGGCCGTGTGCCAGCGTTCCATCCAGCTCGGTTTCAGCTCCGTGATGATGGACGGCTCGCTTGGCGAGGACATGAAGACCCCGATGAGCTACGAGTACAACGCGGAAGTGACTGCGCGCACCGTGGCCATGGCGCATGCCTGTGGCGTATCCGTGGAAGGCGAGCTGGGTTGCCTGGGTTCGCTGGAAACCGGCATGGCCGGCGAGGAAGACGGTTCCGGCGCCGAGGGTGTGCTGGATCACTCGCAGTTGCTGACTGACCCGGAAGAGGCTGCCCGCTTCGTCGAGGACACCAAGTGCGACGCACTGGCCATCGCCATTGGCACCAGCCACGGCGCCTACAAGTTCACCCGCCCACCGACTGGCGACATCCTTGCGATAGACCGTATCAAGGAAATCCATGCCCGCATTCCGGACACACATCTGGTGATGCACGGTTCTTCATCGGTGCCGCAGGACTGGCTGAAGATCATCAACGAGCACGGCGGTGACATGGGCGAGACCTATGGCGTGCCGGTCGAGGAGATTCAGGAAGGTATCAAGAACGGTGTGCGCAAGGTCAACATCGACACCGACCTGCGTATGGCTTCCACCGGTGCCATTCGCAAGCACCTGATGGACAACCCGTCCAACTTCGACCCGCGCAAGTACCTGCAGGCCGCAACCAATGGCATGAAGGAAATCTGCAAGGCGCGTTACGAGGCCTTCGGTGCCGCAGGCAATGCCTCGCGCATCAAGCCGATCAACCTGGAAGAGATGTACAAGCGCTATGCTTCCGGTGAGCTGGATCCGCGCGTGAACTGATCAGGTATTCCTGTTCGATAAAAAAGGCGGCGCAAGCCGCCTTTTTTATTGGGTTCTGGCCACATTTTCCGTTTATATGGAGGAAAAATGTGTCCTGCCCCCCGTTTCTGACAGCGATTGATCCGTTATCATTTACTCCATGAAACGCCTGATCCTGTTTCCGCTTGGTGGCATGACCCTGTTGCTGGTGGCGCTTGCGCTGCTGTTGGCCTCCAACCTGTACACCTATTACCGCCTGACCAGCGAGGCGCCGATTGCCGAGTTGTCATTTCGTCAACTCGCTCCGCAGCAGTACCTGGCCACCATCGCCTATGGCGATTTCTGTGACGACGAGCAGTACACCTTGCATGGTGACCAGTGGCGACTCGATGCGCAGTTTCTCAAGTGGCGGCCGTGGGCGAACCTGCTTGGCCTTGATGCGTTGTACCGTATCGAGCGGCTGGGCGGCCGTTACCTTGCCCTCGGACAGGAGAATGCCGGCCCACATCGGGCACACAGCCTGTCCCCGGCGCAGCGTGTGGACCTGCCGGCCGTGCTGGCCCGCTACGACGGTGCGTTGTCGCCGGTCGATACGCTGTATGGCAGTTCGGTGTATGACAGCATGGACGAGAATGTGCTGTACCGGGTCTACCGTGGCCAGTCCGGTCTGCTGGTGCGCAGGGTCCCCGAACCCGCTATCCAGGCAGCGGGTGGCCTGACTATCGACATAAACAGGGCCTGCGAGCGGGAATTTGGCCTGTTACAGCGCATCCTGCGGCCAATCCGGCTGACAAATAATAAGATAAAACAATAACATACTGCTGAATTCGGGGGCGGGTGGCGGGTGCCGGACGGTGTCCGGGAAAGTGTGCGCCAGTGCTCAATTTTATGCCCGTTGACCCGATAACAGGGGTATGAAAATCCATGTTTTCATCAATGCAGCAAGGGTCACGGCCAGAGCCGGGTCAGCTTGCCATGTTTGCATGCTGGGCGCGGGCCATGTCTGATTCGCGGCTGCCATTGCAAACACGGAGCGAAGAGCGGGTTACAAATACCGAGATCAACGTATTTGACTCGGATATCGAGAGCCAGCAGGTCGAGCTGATCTACCGGCAGGCCCCGGCTGTCATCAGCATAGCAATGATCATCGCTGCACTGGTGGCCGCTGGCCTGTGGTCGGTTGCCGGGCACAAATCGCTGCTGTTGTGGGTGGGCGCACAAGCGGTCCTGACGGTGCTTAGACTCGCGCTTGTTGCGTTGTATCGCCGTGCCCCGGCAGAAAAACGCCAGCACTCCCGCTGGATGTTGCTGTTCTTCATCGGTAACTTTTTCGCGGGTATCGTCTGGGGTTGTATTGGCCTGCTGTTCAGCTTTGACTGGCCGGTGCAATACCAAACCCTGGCACTGGTAAGCCTGGCCGGTGTGCTGGCCGGCGCCATTTCATCTTACGCCGTCAACCTCTCGGTCTACATTGCTTTTATGGTGCCGGCTATCCTGATCCCGGCACAGTCCATGCTGATTTACAGCGGACAGTTACAGAATAATCTCGGCCTGATGCTGGTGCTGCTGGCCGCGGCCCTGTTGATTGTTGCCAGGAACTACAACCAGCATGCCCTGCAGGTGCTGCATTTGCGTCAGGCAAACGACAACCTGATCAGCGAGATGGGCAGGACCAATGCGAACCTTGCAGAAGAGATTACCGAGCGTAGTGCAATCGAGCAGGCCCTGCGTGTCGACCAGCAGTTGTTCACCAACGGGCCGGTAGTGGTATTCCGCTGGTCAGCGGACAGTGGCTGGCCAATTGAGTATGTTTCGAGCACTGTCGACCAGTTTGGTTACCAGGCCGACGAGTTGGTCGACCAGAAAAAATGTTTCTCGGAGTTGATTCACCCGGGTGATCTGCAGCGGGTACAGGATGCTGAGATGCTGACCGGCAGGGAGGGCCTCCAGTCACTGGGTATCGACTACCGCATTCTCAGTGCAGACGGTGTCGTTCGCTGGGTATTTGATTACACCATCCCGGTGTACAGCGACTCGGGTGAGTTGACCCACTATTTCGGATACCTGCTGGACATCACCGAGCGTAAAGATGCCGAGTTTGAGCTGGAGCAGCGCAAGGAACTTGCACAGGTGACGTTGCACTCGATTGCCGATGCGGTGATTACAACGGATGTGAACGGGCAGATCAAGTACATGAACCCCAGTGCCGAGGCCATGACGGAATGGGATCACACGATTGCGCGCGGACTGCCTGTGGCCAAGGTGTTCAAAGCGTTTTATGAAGACAATCACCCGTTCACGGTCGACCCCGTGGGCCAGTGCCTGGCGAGAAGCGAGGCCACCCAGTCAGAGGATGACTATGTCATCCGCAGGCATGGCGGGGGTGAGCTGTCGGTGCGTTATTCAGTGTCACCGATTCTGTCTTCGCCGGGTAAGGCGCTGGGTGCGGTCCTGGTGTTCCATGATGTGACCAGGGCACGTAACCTGGAGCGCACCATCTCCTACCAGGCAACCCATGATGCGCTGACCGGGCTATGGAACCGCACGGAATTCGAGTTGCAGCTGGAATACGCGATTACCGACACGGAACAGTCTTTTGAGAACCATGTTGTATGCATAGTGGATATAGACCAGCTCAAGGTGATCAATGAGACTTGTGCGCACGAGTCAGGGGATCGTTTGCTGGTAAACGTTGCCGATCTCTTAACTGGTTCTCTGCGAGACTCGGATGTGATTGCGCGGCTGGGTGGTGATGAATTCGGCCTGCTGATGAAGAACTGTTCGCTGGACAGCGCGACACAACAGGTTGACAAGATCCTGGCGGATATCCAGGCCCTGCGTTTTACAAGTTGCGGACGCATTTTTGCAGTAAGTTCCAGTATTGGCATTGCCCAGATCACGCCGGGTTGTAAGAACGCAACCCAGATCATGAGCGAGGCCGACCTGGCCTGTCATACTGCCAAGGAGAGAGGCGGCAATCGTATCCATACCTACCAGTCTACCGATGTGGAACTGGTGCGGCGCCAGAGCGAAATGCAATGGGTATCGCGCATCTCGGATGCCATCAAGTCAGACCGACTGGTGCTTTACTGCCAGCAGATCGTACCGTTATCGGCACAGGAAGATGCAGGGCTCCATATCGAGGTGCTGGTGCGCATGCTGGGCGAGGATGGTGCAATCATCACGCCCGACCGCTTCCTGCCGGCAGCCGAACGCTATCAGCTGATTACCGACC
Source organism: Gammaproteobacteria bacterium (assembly GCA_029860045.1). GTDB lineage: Bacteria > Pseudomonadota > Gammaproteobacteria > UBA9214 > UBA9214 > UBA9214. Next base: position 42,391 of record JAOUBY010000009.1, read on the forward strand.
TGGATAACTGGGTCATCAGTCACAGCCTGGAGTGGTATGCAGAGTATGCTGCGGCCGGCGAGTCTCAAGCTGCGGACACCCTGTCAATTAACCTGTCCGGTGTGTCGGTCGGTGACCCCAGGGTGCTCGAGCATATCAAGTGCGAGATCAGCAGGTACGCCGTGCCCCCGGGGGTGCTGTGTTTTGAAATCACCGAGACCGCCGCCATCTCCAACCTGTCGGCAGCTACCGGATTTATTCGTGAATTGCGGCGCCTTGGCTGCCGCTTTGCACTGGATGACTTCGGCAGCGGGCTGAGTTCATTTGCCTACCTCAAGAATCTCCCGGTCGATTTCCTGAAGATCGACGGTGCGTTTGTGAGCGACATGCACACGGACGAAGTGAACTTTGCCATGGTCAGTGCCATCCAGCAGCTGGGTAAGGTGATCGGGACCCGGACGATTGCAGAGTATGTGTGCAACGAAGAAATTCTGCACATGCTTGGCGAGCTGGGTGTCGATTACGCGCAGGGTTTTGCCATCGCAAAACCGGTTGCGCTGGCCGACCTGTCGCACGACACGCAGCGCTCCGCGTAGTGCCGGGCCGTGCCTGTCTTACATAACCAGCGCGGGTTCGTTCAGCAGGCTGGCCTGTTCACGCAGTGCCAGGATATGTTCCTCCCAGTAGCGTGGCGTATTGAACCAGGGGAAGGCCATCGGGAAGGCGGGGTCATTCCAGCGCTGTGCCAGCCAGGCCGCATAGTGAATGATGCGTAGCGTGCGCAAGGACTCAACCAGTTGCAGCTCGCGCGGGTCAAACTCAAAGAACTGCAGATAGCCTTCAATGATGTCGTTGAACTGAATCTGCATCTCGTGACGATCTCCTGACAGCAGCATCCACAGGTCCTGGATTGCCGGACCGGTCCGGCAATCATCAAGGTCGACAAAGTGTGGCCCGTCATCAGTCCAGAGAATATTCCCGGGATGGCAATCCCCGTGCAGCCTGATCTGGCGGACATTGCCCGCGCTGGCATGGATGGCCTCGATCTGTTTCAGCAGGTCGTCGGCCAGTGTCCGGTAGGCATCCTCAATGTGTGCCGGTATGAACCCGTGTTCCTGCAGGTAGTGGCAGGACCGATGCCCGAAACTGTCGATATCAAGTGTCGGCCGTTCCTGAAAAGAGCGTGTTGCACCGATGGCATGGATGCGTGCAATAAAACGCCCCATCCATTCACGTTCCTCCGCTGTATTCAGTTCCGGCCAGTGGCCGCCCTGGCGCGGATACAGGGCGAACCGGTAGCCCTGTGCATTCAGCAGGGTCGACTGCTCCAGCAGCATGGGTGCAACGACCGGCAGTTCATGGTCAGCAAGTTCCAGTGCAAAGGCATGTTCTTCCAGGATCGCTGCATCACTCCAGCGTTCCGGTCGGTAGAACTTCACGATCAGCGGACTGGCATCCTCTATACCAACCTGGTAGACACGGTTTTCGTAGCTGTTCAGCGCCAGCAGGCGGCCATCCGTCTGCCGGCCATACTGTTCAACCGCATCCAGTATCACATCGGGGGTCAGTGCAGAATAATCGGTGGGTGTCGGGCCTGTTGAGGTGCCGCTACTTGTCATCATGACGGGGAGGCTATAGTGCGACACATAACAGGTCAATGCGGGATGCCGGGAATGTCCGCGTACTGACCCGGTCGGGACTACTTTATTTTGCGCGCCGCCTTGATTTGCTCGTAGGCTGCCTTGATCTGCTGTGTTTTCTCGGTGGCCACCTGGATCATTTCCTCCGGCAGTCCCTTTGCAATCAGTTTGTCCGGATGGTGCTGGTTCATCATGCGGCGATAGGTCTTTTTGACGGTGGCATCATCTGCCGTACTGTCAATGCCGAGCATGGCATAGGCCTCGGCCAATGGCGGGGAACGTGGGGCTCCCGGGCCAGCCGACCCGGCAAGGTGCAGCAGTTGTTCGATGTCGGCCGGCGTGAAACCCAGTTGCCCGCCCATGGACAGCAGGATACGGCGCTCGGCGGCATCCAGTCGGCCGTCCGCCATGGCCGTGGCGATCTGGATCTCGAGAAACATCTGGACCAGGTTGCGGCGGCGGTGACATTCGTGCAGGAACTGCTTGAGCACATCGTGCAGTGGGAAACCGGCTTTCTTTCCTTCATTGAACAGCGAAATGGCCGCCTTGCGCTGCCGCTCGTCCAGCTGCATGCGCGCCATGATGGATTCGGTAGCGGCGATTTCGTCGGGCGTGACCTTGCCATCCGACTTGGCGATATGCCCCATGACCGAGAAGGTCGCGGTAAAGAAAGCCGCCTGTACACGTTCCTGCTGGCCGGGGCCGAAGTCTGCATGCCGGTCGGTTAGCTTGATGCCGCGATCAAAGTTGCGTCCCAGCGCGGCGCCCAGCAGGGCGCCCAGCGGTCCGCCGAACATATAGCCCAGGGTGCCGCCCAGCAGTGTTCCCCACCATGCCATCAGTATGCCTTCCCGTGCCGCAGGGCGGGTGACTGTTGCCTGCTACCTGAGTTCCGGCAATGGCGTGGTGATGTACCAGTGTTGCTCATCAGCATCGTAAATCCAGACTTGCTGGTCGGTGACGCTTTTCAGCGTCATTCCGTCCGTGTGGTAGTAACTGATTTTTACCGTGAGGGTCACCGTGCTGCCATCACCGGCTGGTGTCACGCGCAGGGTTTCATACGAAGTCACGCGGGTTTGGTCTGCCGGTGGCGGCCGCACCGGTTGTGTGTCATCCAGGCGCTGCAGTTGCTCCGCGGTTGTCAGGTCACCCCAGCGGATGGCCTTTGCGTACAGGGCCGTGTCTATATCAAAGGCACTGTTGCGTTTCCTGTCATCTATCGAGGCGCAGGCACACAAAAGCGTGCTGATCAGTAGCAGGAGGCCAATCTGTCGCATAAACACCGCCGCATCGGGCATGAGGAACAGTCTGGCATTATAACGGAGCGGGGCTGGATGCGAACCAGCCACGTGACGCACCGCCACGTCCAGTGGCGGTGCGGGGGGGCAGGGCGGATTACTTCAGCTGGTTGAGCAGTGCGGTGATGCTTTCGGTCAGGCTGTTACGCGCCTGGCGTTCGGATTTACAGGCCTCTTCCAGTGCCTCGGCCGTGTCGGTATAGGCCTGTAGCTCGGTCTTGATCGCAGCGACCTCGGCTTCCAGCTCGCCAAGACGTTGTCTTTCCGGGGGGCTGGCCTCTGTTGACGCTGCAGGCTGTCCGCCGGTGTTCTCCTGGAACGGGGTAACACTGGCGGTTGGCATCTCGATACTGTTGCTTTCCTCGTTGCCGGCATCCTGCGGCTGGATAGCGGGATTATTAAAGTCGTTGCCCGGCATACTCTCATTCATGCCGCCCTCCAGTACCGAGACGCTGAAACCGCGCTGGGTGAGCAGGAAAGCGGCTGCGGCGCTGCGCCGCCCGGTGTCGCAATAAACAACGTATTTGAGGTTCTTGTCCAGGCGCGAGGTGTTGGCGCGTACCGTGGCCAGCGGGATATTGATACTGTTCTCCAGTGCCCAGCTGGTATGCTCCTCGGCCAGGCGTACATCCAGCCAGCGTTCACCGGACTTGATTGCAGCCTGCGCGAGGTCATATGTCACGTAGTGAACCAGCTGTTTCTTAAGGATATCCAGGAACTGCTGCTTCGACAGGCGCATCAGTGAACCGTCGGTCAGCATGGTAACGGAGGCGTTACGATGGCCATCCGAGACCAGCGCATCCTCGCCAAAGCAGTCGCCGGCATTGAGTTCAGCCAGCGGCACATCCCAGCCTTTCCCGGAGGCAAGCCGGGTAACCGAGCAGCTGCCTTCACGAATGATGTAAAAATAATCCCCGTCATCGCCCTGGCGGATCACGGTATCACCGGCACTGTAAGGTACCGGCTCAAGCGCCTGTATCAGGCGCTGGATATCGGACGGGGGCAGCTTCGAGAAGGCTTCTGACCGCAGCATGCGCGACATCCAGTCCTGCTCGGTGTGCGCGCTTATTTTCACGGCTCCGGTCTCAACGGACTGGTCGAGGGTGAGCATGACATCGAGCAGGGTGGAATCGATCCAGGCAATCACGGACTTGGTTGCGGCTCGCGCAGTCATCATGCGTGGCTGACGGTTGGCAATCGGGTAGCGTGCCGGGTCTGTTCCGGCACTGACCACGCCCGTTACCTTGCCGCCCTGATTGATAAGGTTGATCACTCCGTCTAGCAGATAGACGGAACGGTTGTCGTGGTCGCCCTGGCCAAACAGGTAGCTCCCTGCGCTGACATCCTCGATGGCAAGGCTGCCTGCAATTTCCTGGTAATGCTCCTCGGTCAGGGCATTCAGGGGGATCAGGTTGCGGAGGATATCCTGGCCAGTGGATTTGTTGCTGTGCTGCTCCGGGTTGTTCATACCGATACCTTTCTGTCTTCAAGTAAGTGGTTATGCAGGCGGGCACCTGCTGCACACCTTGTATCGGCAGCACTACTTATATATGGAGCAGGCAGCCCCGCGCCCGGCCAGGGCGCAGAAAATCTGTATAAATTATATTATAAACAGGTGGTTAGCTTGTACTGCGCTCGACCTTGAGGATCACGCCATCAGTGCCGGTGACGGTGACCGGGGTGCCGGCCGGCAGGTCGTCCCCGCTGATGCGCCAGGTGGTGTCATCGACACGCAGGACGCCCACCCCGTTGCTGACGGGGTCCTGCAGGGTAAAGCTGCGTCCGACATACTGCTCGCCGCGCCGGTTTAGTGCCGGCTGGTCGGTGGGTTCCGGGTTGGCGCGCTGGTACTTGCGGAACAGGGCGATACTGATGACCGATAACCCGGAAAAGACCATGACCTGGTACTGCCAGTCCAGCTCCGGCACCAGCAACATCAGGAAGCCGACCACGGCGGCGGCAATCGCCAGCCACAGGAAAAAGAAGCTGGGTGCCATGACCTCGACCAGCAACAGGATGCCGCCGAAGATCCACCAGTGCCAGTAATCGATGTTACCGAGCAGTTCTTCCATTAGGTCGCTCCCTGTTTCTGCATGGCCGACTTCGCCACCTCCGCGA
>JAOUBY010000066.1 GCA_029860045.1 Gammaproteobacteria bacterium
CTGATCGTTCCCACATGGCGATAGCGTACCTCTACGCCCAGGACAGGGATTTCCCCGATGCGTACGAGCATATCCGGCAGGTCAACACGACCGGTGTCTATTCCAACCGTGCGCTGCTGGGCGCCGGCTGGGCATCCATCAACAGCGAATCCTACCGGGAAGCCCTTGCGCCACTGACGGTACTGGAAAAACGCTCGATGGCGATCCCGGAGGTGCAGGAAGCCGTTCTGCTTGTTCCGCATATCCACGAGAAACAGGGCCTGGAAGGGCGCGCAGCGCAGGGCTTCATCACTGCCTACGATCGCTACAGCAATGCCCTGACACACCTGGACAAGGCACGGGCATCCCTCGGGGATGCCGACGTACTGGAGCTGTTCGTACGTAACATGGATGACTTGCTGGAGGAGAGTGACTGGTTCGGTACGGCGCCGTCGGTGTCGCTCAATTCATTGTCGCCTTTCCTGCTGGACCTGATATCGGACCACAGTTTCCAGTCGGTGCTGAAGGACCTGCGTGACCTCTACGCCATCCGCAACAACCTGAACGGCTGGAAGCGAAAACAGGATGACTTCGACGTCATCATCAGCTCGCGTGCGGCATCCCTGGATTCAGCAAAACGGGGCAGGGACATGGATGCTCATTCCATCCGGCAGGCAGGGCTCAAGGACAGCTACAGCACCCTTATGCAGCGTGTGGAAAACCATAACGCGGAAGACAGGGAGCGGGTTCAGTGGCTGCTAGATGATCTCCGTGGGGAGATTGACAGCGCAGGCCTGCTGGTGGAGCTGCTGCGCGCCGGTCCTGGCATATCAGGAGATATCAGTGATTACGCGCAGCTGGTGAAAACTGGCATGGAGTCCGTGGACGAAGAGCTCGTGAAGACCAACGCGCTGATTGTAAAGGTGGAGCAGGTGATGCTCGAGCTGATCAATGCGGAGCTGGATATCCACGAACACCGTCTGAAGTATTACCGGGTGCAGTCGCACCTGGCCAAGGCGCGGATACTGGATAAATCACTTGCCGCGCTCGATGACATGGAAACGGTCGAGCAGGGTGATGCAGTGAAGGGCCTGGAAGCAGCAGTTTCTCCGGTTGATGGTACAGCCGATGTCCAGGGGGTGTCCGATGCTCCGTAGGACGCCGATTGTATTGCTGATGCTACTGAGCGGTTGTGGCCTGATGAACCAGAACACGACCATCGGCGAGCTGGGCACGGACGAGGCGCCGCTTTCCGACATACCCCTGCCGCGGGTAAGCCATGACGATGTCAGGGAGGAATACCGTGCCCTGCTGGAAATCGTCGAGGAAGAGGCGCTCAGGCGGCAGATCGAACGGCGTATCGCCAGTGTCCACATGCTGGAGGGGGATCACAACCTGCTGCTCGGCTCGGCTCCATCTGAAGACGGGTACTTTTCACCGGCAATCACGTCCTACAACGAGATCGTAGGCAAGTACCCGGGCGATCCGGACAATGCCGAGTCCCTGTACCAGCTGGCAAAGGGCTATGACCTCGACAGCAAGGACATGCTGGCGCTGGAGACGCTCGACCGGTTTATCGAAGATTATCCGGGGTCGCCACGCCTCGGTGAGGCGTATTTCAGGAAGGGGGATATCCTTTTCCACCACAAGGAGTACGAACAGGCGGAAACAGCCTATCAGTCCGTGATAGCGCTGGGCCAGGCCTCGCCGTTTGTCAACAACTCCTACTACCTGCTGGGCTGGTCGCGCTACAAGCAGAGCAATTACGAGGGTGGCCTAGAGTCGTTTTCCGAAGTGCTGGACAGGCTGATACCGGAGAACGGCGATATCGACCAGATGGACAAGGTGCCCCGGTCGCTGGTTGATGACACCCTGCATATTGTGAGCCTCAGCCTGGCCTACGACGGCGGCGCCGAAAAGATCGACGCCGTGTTTGGCAACCGGCCGCAGAGCCAGAAATACGTGTGGCTGCTGTACACGGGGCTTGGCGAGCATTTCCTGGGTAAGGAGCGCTACGAAGATTCGGCTTCCTCGTACCGGGCTTTCGTCATGCAGAACCCGACCTCGGAACGCGCGCCGGAGATGCACTCCGAGATGATACGCGCCTATGTCGACGGCAAGTTCTCCTCGCAGGTCCTGCCCGAGAAAGAGCGCTATGTCGAGTTGTACGGTATCGACTCCGAGTACTGGAAAACCAAGGATCCTGACGTCAAGGGCAAGGTCATACCCAATCTCAAGACCTACCTTGACGAGCTGGCGCGCCACTATCACGGTACGGGACAGGAGCTGAAGAAACAGCAGGTCGACAAGGGCACGGATGACGACAAGCGCGCAACGCTTGCCGCGCAGGAGAGTGAGTCCTTCCTGAAGGCGGCAGATTACTACGGGCAGTACATGCGGACCTTCCCGCAGGACCCGCGTGTCCCGGAAATGACCTACATGCGTGCCGAGGCGATGTTTGACGGCGGTAACTATGTGGCGGCAATCGGGGACTATGAGAAAACCGCCTATGAGCAGAAGAATAGCAAGTACGGGGCAGATGCCGGCTATGCGGCCCTCGTGGCCTACCAGAAGCATACCGAGGAACTGCAGGCGGCCTACGGCGATGACGCACCGCAGGTCACCGAGTGGCGCGAGAAATCCGTCGACAGCCAGCTGAAATTTGTCGATACCTACCGGGGTGACGAGCGTTCCGGCACGGTGCTCGCCAAGACATCGGAAGAACTGTTCGCGCTGAAGCGCTACGAGAAGGCGCTGGAGGTGGCCAGCAGTGTTGTCTCCCGGAAGGGAAATACCGACAGCAAGCTGTCCAGGACGGCATATGGTGTCATTGCACACAGCCAGTACGAACTGGGTAATTATGCCGAAGCCGAGTCCGGATACCGTGACCAGCTGAAATACATACCCAGGGACGACAAGGACTATGCCGTTGTCACGGAGCGCGTGGCGGCAACGGCCTACAAGCAGGGTGATGCGGCACTGCAGGCCAACGACCTGAACCAGGCGATCGAGCACTTCCTGAGAATCAAGACGATTGCGCCGGATTCCGACGCGCGCGTGGCAGCCCAGTACGATGCGGCGACGCACATGCTGACACTGGAGAGATGGAAGGACGCGCTTGTCGAGCTGCATGAATTGCGTGACAGATTTCCGCAGCACGAGCTCACCGGGGATGTGTCGCAGAAGATCGCCTACGCCTACGAGCAGGATGAGCAGTGGAAGAGCGCGGCAGAGGAATACATGGCGATATACCGTAACCACGCGGACGCAAACGCCAGGCGGGATGGCCTGTTTATCGCCGCGGGCCTGTACGAAAAGGCGGGCGATGATGCCATTGCGATCGAGCATTTCAAGCGTTGGGCGCATGAATACGAAGAGCCGTTTGATAACCGGATGGAGGCGCGCTACCACCTGGCATCTCTCTATAAAAAGCACGATGACAAGGAGCGTCATCTCTACTGGCTGCGCAGGGTCATCGATGGCGACAGCAAGGCAGGGGACAGCCGAACGGCACGTTCGCAGTGGCTGGCAGCCTGGGCCCATGCCGAGTACGGCGATTACTGGACCTGGGAATTCAAGCGCGTGAAGTTGCGCAGTCCGCTCCAGAAATGGATGCCGCGCAAGAGCGAGAAACTCGAGAATGCGCTGGACCGCTACAAGAAGGCTGCAGCCTACGGGGTTTTCGATATCTCGGCCAGGTCCACCTACAGCATCGGCGAGCTGTACGGCCGGTTTGCGAGCGAGCTGATGGATTCACCACGACCAAAAGGTCTTTCTGCATCGGAACTGGGGCAGTATGAGCTCGTACTTGAAGAGCAGGCCATACCGTTCGAGGACCTGGCCATGGGAATTCACCAGTCCAACATCCAGCATGCCTGGAATGGTGAATACAACGAGTGGGTGGACAAGAGTTTTGCCGCGATGGCGAAGCTGTCGCCGGTACGTTACGGGAAACAGGAAATGGTGGCGAGTTATGGCCTCGGTCTCAGGTAAATACGCTATTACGCTGTCAGCAATACTGTCGGCCTCGTTTGCCGTCTCTGGCTGCAATGCCCTGACGGCGGTAAAGCAGGCAGGCATCACGGGCAATGATGACGCTGCGGAGTCTGCGCAGGAGGGTCGGCAGGCTGGTGACGGGCTGACCCGGGATCGTAACGTCAGCAGCAAGGATGTTCCGGTTGAGACCAGCCAGCAACTCGAGCTGTCTTCCGGTTCTGCTCCGTTACCACGACAGGTTTACAGCGCAAAGGGCGAGAAGGTGCCCTACGTGCCCGAGAAGAATCCCTATACGAGGGATACCACCCCGGTTCCAACGGAGGCAAGGGCGATGTTCGTCGCGGCCAGTACACAGTTCAAGAGGGGAGACCTGACTGGCGCGCGGGCGAAATTCGGGAAGATTTCTGACAAATACCCGCACCTGGCAGGACCATGGGTCAGGCTCGGCGATATTGCGCAGCGTGACGGAAAACATGCCGAGGCGGCAGGGCACTACAAAAAGGCAATTGGCCTCAACAAAAAGAATGTTAACGCCTATATTGCGCTGGCCCTGGTACAGCGCAAGCAAGGGCAGTTCAACAGCGCCCAGAACACGTATCTGGCAGCACTGGACGTCTGGAAGGACTTTCCCGAGGCCCACCTCAATCTTGCAATCCTTTATGACCTGTACGCAAACCGGCCGGAAGCCGCGCAGAAACACTACGAGGCCTATTACTTTCTCACCGGGGAAAAAGACAAATCGGTTCGAAAATGGCTGGTCGAGGTGAAACACAGGACCGGAATTGAAGAAAGCTTTATCGACATCCCGCCGGCTGGCGTGGCGGGAGAACCGCTCGGCGAGGTTGACAAGGCCAGCGTGACATCAGGCCCGGAGAACCCCGGTTAGGTGCGGTGTGGAATCATTATTTGACGGAGCAACTGTTATGAATCTCAGGAAAACAGCTTTTTCATTCTGCCTGCTGGTGCACACGGCTTCAGTGGCCCAGGAAGATATCGACCTGGAAAGCACCTTTGTGGGTGACAGGGAGCAACCGGCGGTCAGTTACATCACGCCCTGGAAGGCTCCTGAAGGTCCGGACAAACTGTACCGGCCGATCAGGTCGATCTCAGCCAACGTCCTGGACCCGGTGGACCGGGACATCCTTTCCAGAAACATACAGTACTACAGCGAACTGTCACTGGAGGACGCCGCCGGGAGGTATTGAGACGATGGGTAACTGAACCGAAACATTCAAGCGAATACGTATTTTTATTTATCTGGTGGTATTTAACAGGAGAACATCATGGATACCTACACATCTGTTACAACATTTTTCCAGTCAGGCGGTACGTTCATGTACCCGATTGCACTGGTACTGATTATTGGTATGGCAATCGCCATAGAGCGCTGGGTTTTTCTGAAAAAGGCGCTTTTCACCAACCAGAAAGCCTACAGGGAACTGCTGCCCCTGCTGACCAGCAAAAACATGATGCAGATTCAGGAGTATGCAAACAACAGCCGTTCGGCGATTGCGCGTATCTTGCTGGCTGCGGTTGAGACCATGCAGACCTCCCCGCGCAGGGATGATATCCAGTCTGCTATGCAGGAAGGCATCCTGGAGACGGTGCCGCGGCTGTCCAGGCGCACGAACTATCTGTCTGTGCTTGCAAACATCGCCACCTTGCTGGGTCTGCTCGGTACGATTATCGGTCTGATCGCGGCATTTACGGCCGTGGCGCAGGCCGATCCGGCAGAGAAGGCAACGCTGTTGTCCGAGTCGATTTCCGTTGCGATGAATACCACCGCGTTCGGACTGATGGCCGCCATACCGCTGCTGCTGATTCATTCCCTGCTGCAGAACAAGACGGTTGCAATCGTGGACAGCATCGAAATGGCAGGCCTGAAATTCCTCAACACGATGGTCAAGGGTCGTCAGGGTGCGGTAACCCGGACGTCTGATGCCTGAGTATCACAAGGTGGTGACACATGTTTACTAAAAGACGGGAATTCGAAGAGGCGGATCTCAATATTACGCCCTTCATGAATCTCATGATCGTGCTGGTACCCGTGCTTCTGATCAGCATGGTGTTCAGTCACATCACGATCCTGCAACTCAACCTTCCGGATCTGACCGGTTCGGTGACACAAAGCGCCGAGAAAAACCGCCAGCTGGAAGTGGTGCTGCGCGAGTCGAGCATCGAGGTGTATTACCCCAGCGGGGTGCTGGTGAAGCGGATCGAGGCGAAGGACAAGGACGGTGTCGAGAAGCTGGACTACGAGATGCTCTCCATGGTGTTACAGGAGATCAAGAAACAGGCGAAGGACAAGTCCGACATGCTGCTGTTATCCGAGGCAGGTGTCAGCTACCAGTCGCTGGTATCCACCATGGATAAGGTCAGGGCGTTCAGGACCATTACCGCGGCCAGTGCAGTCGAGGTCGATCTGTTTCCGGAGATTTCGCTGGGTGACGCACCGCCCATGAGAGGTGAAATATGAACGAGTCAGCCGCAGAGCGCATGCAGAAGAACCACAGGCGTTTCATGCAGCCTGCGAAACTCAATCTTGTTTCGCTGATGGATATTTTCACGATTCTCGTGTTCTTCCTGCTGATCAACACGGGGGACAACGAGCTGCTGAAAAACAGCAAGCACATAAAGCTTCCCGACTCCATCGCGGATACGCGGCCCGAGGCCACGATTACCGTGATGGTGACCGTGACAGATGTCATCGTGGACGGCAGGCCGGTGGCGACCATGGAAGATGTTGTCAGCAGTAACGGTGTGATACCGGGGCTGGCAAAGGAGCTTGATTACCTTGCCGCGAGCCGCACGGAGCTTAGTTCTGAAGAAAAGGCAAACGGCAGGGCGGTCACCATCCTGGGTGACCACACGATTCCCTATGAAATTCTCAAGCGGGTCATGATGACCTGTGCGAGATCGAACTATCGTGATTTATCCATGGCGGTCACACGCGTCGCAAATGCCGGCGGGTAGAGGTTACACACGATGACGACAACAGCAATTGCATTTAACGGGTTTGTGCTTCCCTGGGAAGCAACACGCAGGGAAGACGAGCGCTACAGGCGAATACTCAAGCGCCTGTTCCTGGCATTCCTGCTGCTGGGCATAGTCTTTCCATTGCTTCCGCTCCCGGAGATCGAGCGCGAACTGGAAAAAATCGAGCCGCCCGCAATGGCCAAGGTCATATTGCATCACAGGAAGCCGGCACCACCGCCACCACCTCCCGCACTCAAGCAGGCGCCGGAGAAGAAATCCGTCAAGAAGGCGGCAGCACCTGCACCAAAGAAGAAAGCAAAGCCGGCAGGTAAGGCAGTCGCGAAGATGGGTGTGGGGGCGTTCTCGAAACAGTTGCAGTCACTGCGCTCGTCGCTGGACGTGGCCAAACTGCATGCCAGAAACACAAATATCAAGACCGGTGCGGCGGCCAGGACATCGCGCTCCGTGCTCGGGCGTGAGACCGCAACAAAGACCAGCGGTGGCGTGAACACCTCGGTCATGAACGGTAAGGGCGGCGGGACTCAACTCTCGGGACGCAGTGGTGTTGCCGTGGCCAGCCCGATGGGTGATGGCGGCGGTGGCGGCGGCACTGGCAGCGGTAGTGGAACCGCCGGTGCCGGAGGCGGCGGGAAACACAACTCCTCGGTTGCAGGCGGGCGTGATATGGAGTCGATCCGCCGCGTTTTCGAGCAGCACAAGGGTGCAATCTACGCCATCTACAACCGTGCGCTGCGCCGCGATCCCGAGATCATGGGCAAGTATGTATTCCATATTGTCATCGAGCCCAGTGGAGAAATCTCCAGTATTAAACTTGTCAGCAGTGAACTGGGTAACGGCGGCCTGGAGCACAAGCTACTGGCGCGCATTCGTGGAATCGACTTTGGCCCCGAAGACGTCCTGGCTACACCTGTTAACTACAAATTTGATTTTTTGCCGAGCTGATCACACCAAAGACACGATCAGGATCATATTCTCAGGGTAAGCAGTGCGTAGCTACGCCATTGACATGGCGTTGTGCCGGGTAGTGCATGCAGGCTCATCCTCGAACGAGGGTGCAGGAGGTACCAAATGAAGGTACACAACAACCGTTGGGCGTTTGTTTTACTGGTTCTGATTGCAGTTAGCATACTCGCTGGCTGCAAGCAGGAAGGTCTGACAAGCGATGAAGGTGTAATTGAAGACCGTCCCTTCGCCTACATTGTGCGGGATTTTCCGGCAATGGGAGATACATCTTCCATCGACAGCCGGCCACCACTGGATCCACGGGCGCCATACCAGCTCAACCCGGGCGCCAGGCTGTACGTGCGCGACAGAATTGCGCTGACTTCCAGTGAAACGGATATCCTGAGTGGTTATTTCGGCGGTGGAGAATACGACGTGAAGGACCTCACCGTGTCTCCGGATGGCGAACGCATTGCCTTTGCCGCGCACGGTCCGGAAGGTGATGTGCAAGACAGCAGCTGGAATATCTACGAGTACAACTTCAGCACGAAGAACATCAGACGCTTTATAGCAGACGATGATCTCGCCAATGCCGGTCAGGATACCAATCCCGCCTACACCAATGACGGACGCATGGTATTTTCCTCGGATCGCCAGGTCGCGACCGGTGATTACCGGCTTGTCGACCGCAGAGACTACATAGGCGATTTCAACGAACCGGCCTCGTTACTGCATGTCATGCAGCCGGATGGCAGCGAGATGGTGCAGATTACCTTCGGTGCTTATCACGACATCGAACCGAATACCACGGATGACGGGCAAATCGTGTTCATCCGCTGGGGGCGTGATTACGAAACCCTGTACGACTGTACAGAAGAAAACATCGACGACCCGGATTTCGGTACACATCCGCACGGTGGTGGTTTCGGGCACGGTAATGGTAACGCTTTCCCTCCGGGACTGGATGAACCCAAGGACTGGACCACCGACGACAAGTGCGGTGCGTCGGTCGATGGGAACACAACCGAAACCCGGATCTTTATCCAGGACATACTGAGCCTTTACCGCATTGCACCCAGTGGCGGCAACCTGCATCGCTACTTCGGCAGCCTCAACGAGACGGCGACTGATGCATCCTTCATTCACTACATGGATCCGATCCCGACGAATGACGGCAACCTGATCACTATCATGCGTCATATCTACAACCCTGTTTATGGCGGCGACGTGGTAAAGATCAACAGCAGTAATTTCTATGCGGTCGGCAAGCCCATCGATGACACCATCACGGGAGAGGCGGAACAGTCAATGACGCCGGGGCTGGTCAATTTTTATCCTGCCCAGGTGTCGCCGAATGGGTGGTACAGCGCGGTATTCCCCTACCGCGATGGCAGTAGCCGCCTGCTGGGAAGCTGGGCACATTGCCTCCTCAGCAGCGGAGGTATCAGCAGTGTCTGCGCGGGCAGCTCGACAACAGACGAGCTGTCTGCACCGCAGTACGGGATATGGACGATCGATCCGGCACAGAATACCCGGCTTCCGGTGGTCCAGAGCGATACACAGGCACTGTATACCGATATCGTCATCGGTGAGTACAACGAGCAGGCACTGGACTACCAGAGTCCTGGTACGGATTTCCTGATCGATGACGGGTTTGGTGCCTTCCATATCCTCAGTGTCTACGACATGGACGGACAGGACATGGCCGAACCGGAGGGCGGCATCACGGTATTACGCGATCCGTCCGTTACGACGCCGGATAACCGCTCGGAGCGCTTTATCCGTGTGCTCACCCGTCGCAACATGCCCAGTGAACTGGAGCAGGCCATACTCGACAGTCCGGTGTTCAACCCCACCGACGGCAGCGGCCCAAAGATGGGCCTGCGTCCGATGCTCGGCTCGGGTGGGCGTGATCTTTTCGACATCCTGTCCTACGGCATGGTCGAGCCGGATGGTTCGGCCATCATCCAGGTGCCGCACGATACCTATTTCACCTTCGAGATAGTCAACAAGTATGGTAAGCGTGTGAACCTGATTGCCGAGCCCGGCTATAACTACAACTACCTGAGCCAGCACGATAGCCCGCTGCTGCTGGAGAATGGCGAGTTCCGCGAATGCAACGGCTGCCATGACCCGGCCAACGATATCCCGCATGCACGGTCGGATATCCAGCTGGCGTCGGCCAATCCGGGGGCGCCGGCCAGCGGGTTGCCGTTCCCGAATGCCAACCCGCAGATCCTGGCTGTCAACTATCAGGACACTATGGCGGAATCACTGGCGTTCATGCTCGGCAGTGTGACCGGCAGTGGCGGTGATGTGGTCTACGAGGATTACTGGACCAATCCGTTTGCTGCTCCGCCTGATCCAGCTCCGTCCTTTACCTACAGCCACGGTGCACTGAATACGCCTGTTCCGGTCAACGACCCGGCCTGCCTGGACACCTGGACTGCCAACTGCAAGGTCACCATCAATTACCTGGAACATATCCAGCCGGTCTGGGACCTGTGCCGCGCGAATGTGGACCCGCAGTTGGACCAGAAGGCCTGTGTCAGCTGCCACGACAAGGCGGACAGTGATCACACTGACGACTGTCCGAATAAAGGCGGTGATGGTGGCAGCATGGAACTCACCGGTGATCCTGATCCGTGGAACCAGGGGGAAGTCGCCTCCTATGTGCAGTTGTTTGAAGCCGATTACTACCTGATGATTGCGGCAGGTGAATGGGTAAAGGTGGATGGCGCGGATTGTGACACGATCGAAGGTGATCTCTCTGTCGATCCGCCGGTCGGTACCTGCTTCACCCGGCGCCTGATGAGTGCGCGCGGTGCGATCGCGAGTGCGCGCTTCTTCCGGCAGTTTGATGACGATCCCGATGATGATGCCTATGAAGTCGAGTCCATCGATCCGAACACCGGCACCAGGAAGGACCTGTCCTTCCACAAGGGCATGCTAACGCCTGATGAACTGCGGCTGATCGCCGAGTGGCTGGATACCGGCGCCCATTATTTTAACGATACTGATAAATTTGTGTTGCCGGCACCTTGATACAATTTGCGCGACGCTATGTTCAGGCATATTTTACCCTGCACTTTGGCTGATCAGGGACTGCCCGGGCATTGCTGGTTGCCATGGCAGCACCCACCACCAGAATGCCGGCGATTGTTGTATGTTGCACAGGGTTTCCCGTTTTCATTTCTGCGGGTTCGAATCCCATCCTCTCCGCCAAACAGAAAAGGCCCCGTGAAGGGGCCTTTTCTGTTTGTTAATAATGCTCTGACTTATTCACTGGCTGGTGCTGCCGGTGCTGCCGGTGCTGCTGGTGCTGCCGGTGGCGCATAGGCC
>JAOUBY010000116.1 GCA_029860045.1 Gammaproteobacteria bacterium
TTCTACTCATTGATGTCGGTATCGGCGTCATGCTGGCACAGGCGCGCCTGAGCGCCTGGCTGGTGAATATTACCGGGGTGCTTGCCGCACTGTTATTTCTCGGGTGGATTCTGTGAGCGGGCATGCCGTGGGCCTGCGCGTGTGGTTACTGCAACGCGTCAGTGCCATCTACCTCGGTGGATACCTGGTTTATGTGCTGGTTCATTTCTCGCTGCATCCCCGGCCTGACTATGCCGAATGGCATAACTGGATTGGCCAGCCACTGGTTGCCATCGGCAGCGCAGGCTTTGTGCTTGCACTGCTGCTGCATGGCTGGGTCGGATTGCGTGACGTGGTGCTCGACTATGTTCACCACCTCGGGCTGCGCCTGGTATTGCTAACGTTGATTGTCTTCCTGTTGCTGGGCTCCGGCCTCTGGGCGATACGCATCCTGATGCAGGCAGGAAGCTGACCATGAATATCGCACGACGGCAGTTCGATACGCTCATCCTCGGTGCCGGCGGCGGTGGACTGCGGGCCGCACTGCAACTGTCGCAAGCCGATGCGCATGTTGCGGTGGTCTCCAAGGTGTTTCCGACCCGATCCCACACCGTGGCTGCGCAGGGCGGGGTAAACGCTGCACTGGCCAATGTGCGCCCGGACAACTGGCACTGGCACATGTTTGACACCGTCAAGGGCAGCGATTACCTGGGCGACCAGGACGCCATTGAATACATGTGCCGCACTGCACCACAGGCCGTGTATGAACTGGAGCATTACGGCGTGCCGTTTTCGCGGCTCGATAACGGCACCATTTATCAGCGCCAGTTCGGCGGCCAGAGCATGAATTTCGGTGGGGAGCAGGCCGCGCGCACCTGTGCAGCCGCAGACCGTACCGGTCACGCTATTCTCCAGGCGCTGTACCAGCAGAACATCCGTGCCCGCACCCATTTCTTTGATGAATACTTTGCTGTCGATCTGGTTACCGATGAGGAAGGCAACGTACTCGGTGCACTGCTGCTGGATATCGCCACTGGCGAGAAACTGCTGGTTGCTGCGCGTACCACGTTGATTGCAACCGGTGGCGCAGGACAGATATTCCGCACCAACACCAATGCGCTGATCAATACCGGTGACGGTATGGCCATGGCGCTGCGCGCCGGCGTGCCACTGCAGGATATGGAGTTTTTCCAGTTTCATCCGACCGGTATTGCCGGCAAGGGCATGCTGCTCAGCGAGGGCGCGCGCGGCGAGGGCGGCTACCTGGTCAACAGCGAAGGCGAACGTTTCATGGAGCGCTACGCGCCCAATGCTCGGGATCTCGCCAGTCGCGACGTGGTAAGCCGGGCAATCATGACCGAGGTGCGCGAGGGTCGTGGCTGCGGGCCGAACCGGGATCACGTATTACTGCAACTGCATCACCTCGACAGTGAATTGATCCGAAAACGTCTGCCGGCCATTCGCGACCTGGCGCTGACCTTTGCCGGAGTGGACATGTGTGATGACCCGGTGCCGGTATTCCCGACCGCGCACTACACCATGGGTGGTATCCCGACCAACCGCCACGGTGAGGTGGTTGCGCCCATAGAACAGGGCCCAGAGGAACCGCTGCCCGGGCTGTATGCGGCCGGTGAATGCGCCTGCGTGTCCGTGCACGGCGGTAACCGTCTCGGCGGCAATTCACTGCTCGATATCATCGTGTTCGGCCGGGCTGCCGGCAATCGCATCATCAGTTATCTCGGGGAGAACCGCTACCACCGTCCAATGCCAGACACGGCGCTGGATTCAGCCCTGCAACGACTGGAACGCTGGGAGCAACCAGGGGAGGGAGAATCCGTCGATGATTTACGCCAGGAACTGACACGCACCATGGAGGAACACTGTGGTGTATTCCGCACGGAAGAGGTATTAAATGAAGGGGTGAGCAAGGTGCTGGCACTGCAGGCGCGTTTGCAGGATGCACGCCTGCGCGACCACAGCCAGGTATTCAACACGGCACGTATCGAGGCACTGGAACTGGAAAACCTGATGCAAGTGGCTGTTGCCACCATTATGTCGGCGCAGCGACGCAGGGAAAGTCGCGGCGCCCATTCACGCAGTGATTACCCGGAGCGTGACGATGTCAACTGGTTGCGCCACAGCCTGTACCATCAACAAGGCAATGTCGTTGACTATAAGCCGGTGCGCATAAAACCACTCACCGTTGAATCATTCCCGCCCAGGCCCCGGAGCTATTGAGGATTCTCTCTCCGCCATGAAAATTTCCATATACCGCTTCAATCCGGAAACCGACCAGCAACCGCGCATGCAGGACTTCGAGCTGGACGATGACAGCCTCGATCGCGACACCATGTTGCTGGATGCGCTGTTGCTGCTCAAGGCACAGGACGAGACGCTCACTTTCCGCCGTTCCTGCGGGGAGGGCGTGTGCGGGTCGGATGGCATGAACGTCAACGGTCGCAACCTGCTGGCCTGTGTTACCCCGCTGTTTTCCCTGCGTACACCTGTCGAGATCCGCCCGATGCCCGGGCTGCCGGTAATCCGCGACCTGATCGTTGATATGAAACAGTTCTACCGCCAGTACCGGGCCGTCGATCCCTACCTGGTCAACAAGGACCCGGAGCCGGAAGTCGAGCGCCTGCAATCGCCGGCAGAGCGTGAAAAACTCGATGGCCTGTATGAGTGCATCCTGTGTGGTTGTTGCTCGACCTCCTGTCCGTCGTTCTGGTGGAACCCGGACAAATTCCTCGGCCCGGCGGCCTTGCTGCAATCGTGGCGCTTTCTCGCTGACAGCCGTGACCAGGCCACCGACGAGCGACTTGCCAACCTCGATGGCCCGTTCAAGCTGTTTCGTTGTCACACCATCATGAATTGCGTGGAGGTGTGTCCCAAGGGCCTGAATCCAACCCAGGCCATCGGCCGCATCAAGGAGCTGATGATCAGGCGCACAACATGACGGAACCCGACACATGCAGCAAGAATGCGGAACGCAACCGGCTCAACTGGCAGTGCCGGCGCGGTATGCGTGAACTCGACGAATTGCTCAAGCGCTTCCTGGTTAAACGCTACAGCGCACTCGATGCCCGTGACCAGCGCACTTTCAGTGTGCTACTGGAATACCCGGACAGTGTGCTGCTGGAGCTGCTGATGGGACGCATGACCCCGGCCGACACGGATGTCGATAAACTTGTCAGGGACATACGCAGCACCGCTCAGGCTTGAGCCCGCCAGCGCGCCGCACATCGGGTTTGGCCTGCTGGGTGTCTATGGCTGTGCCGCACTGATAGCAGCGTTGCTGCCTCTCCCGCTCAGCGCCCGCGGCCTGCTGGAACTCTGTCTGCTGCTGCCCCTGGTCAGACAATGGAACCACCATGTGCGCAGGAATACACCCCGTTGTATAAAGACCGTCACGTGGAAAGAGGGCAGAGAGTGTCGCGTATTACTGTGCAATGGCGAGCAACACGATGTCATCCTGGGCCGGTCGGCCTTTGTACAGCCGTGGCTGGTGATTCTTCACTTTCATGGGCTGGGCAGGAGGCGGCAGTACCTGCTACTGCTGCCGGCCATGCTTGACCGCAGCAGTTACAGACGACTGCGGGTGCGCCTGCGCATGGAATTACGCTAGCCGTGCGCCTGTCTATCGCTCACCGGTATGAATAAAATGCCGGCAATAAAGCGTATCCTGCTTTCGCTGCTGATTACGCTGCTCGCCGGCGCCTGCACGCAGCCTCCGGACCAGGTGATCCGCTTTGGCCTGTCCGCAGCCCCGGCCAACCTGGACCCGCGCTATGCGACCGATGCCACCTCGGCGCGTATCAACCGCCTGCTGTACCGGCGCCTGGTGGATTTCGATGGCAGCGTACGCCCGCAGGCGTCGCTGGCACACTGGCAGCAGCTCTCACCGAAGCATTACCGCTTTCACCTGGCAGCGGGGCGGGCGAACTTTCATGACGGAACCGTACTGACGGCCCATGATGTGGCGGCGACCTACCGTTCCATCCTCGACCCGGCCAGCGCTTCCCCCCATGCCGGCACCCTGCGCCTGATCAGTGAT
>JAOUBY010000067.1 GCA_029860045.1 Gammaproteobacteria bacterium
CCGCGGAACGCAGTGGCGTGGTCATCAACCTGTCGGAAATGCGCCTGTACTACTTCCCCAGCGCCGATTCCGGCCAGCAACAGACCATGATCACTCACCCGATCAGCGTCGGGCGCATGGACTGGAACACACCGCTCGGAAAGACCTCCATTATCCGCAAGCAGACCAACCCCAGCTGGACGCCGCCAGAATCCATCAAGAAAGAGGCGCTGGCCGATGGCATCGAGCTGCCCGACGTAATCCCCGGCGGACCGGACAACCCGCTGGGCCGCTATGCCATGCGCCTGGGCATTCCCGGCTACCTGATACACAGTACCAACAAGCCCTACGGTGTCGGCATGCGTGTCACGCATGGCTGCATTCGCATGTACCCGGAAGACATCGAGGGCCTGTTTGCCGACATACCGGTTGGCACGCCGGTGCAGCTGGTCAATCAACCGATCAAGCTGGGCTGGATGGCCGGCGGCCTGTTTGTGGAACTGCACCCGCCACTGGATGAAGACCTGGCGCAATACCAGAACTACCAGCAACGCGTGCTGGACGCCGTGGCCGAGGTGCTGGCCGCACAACCCGGTCACACGGAACTCAATGGCGACCGCCGCATCAGCCTGAACGGCGAGGCACTAAGCCGGGCGGTCGAGCAAAAGAATGGTATCCCGGTGTTGATTACGCGCTAGTTAGATGTGGCTCCCCGGGATTTTTTGATAGCCCTCTCGCGCCTGCAAGGCGCTCCTACAAGCATGACTATTGTTGTAGGAGCGCCTTGCAGGCGCGATTTTATTTCCCCCAAAAAAAACAAAGCCCCTTGCGGGGCTTTGTTTGTCGTGCACTACATGTGAAACGTGATTACTTGTGCATCGCCTTCTTGAACATGCGGTCGATCTTGGTCTCGGTGTCTTCAGCAATCGCCTTGGCCTCGTTTGCAGTGCGCAGCGCCTCTGCAGCGGTCGACTTGGCGGCAGCGGCATCTGCCTTGGCGGCAGTTGCATCGGAACTGGCTGAATCAATCTGTGCCTGCATGGCGGCAGTATCCGCCGTGCCGGTAGATGCACAGCCTGACAGGCCAACCATAATTACGGCGGCAGCCGCCACCAGGATACGCATACGGCTTGAAGTGTGTACTGACATTCGTCTCTCCTGCTTGGTCATTTGAAAGCGGTTCGATTTATTCAGCCACCCGGCATAGCAGCGGCATGAGCGTATGCTACCCGAAATCCGCGTCAACGTGAAATGACGTCAATCAACGACAGATTCATTTATCAGCTAGCGAATCTCCACCACGGTACCGACATCCACCCACTCCAGTATCTGGTCGATTTCCTCGTTGGTGAGTGCCACGCAACCATTGGTCCAGTTGTATGCCCTGTGCACGTCTATCTCCCCTTCCCCAACGCCATGGATCCCGATCAGCCCTCCCAGCGGCGTATTTTGCGGGGGACGTGTGCCCTGCTTCGCGGCACGCCGGATATCCAGCCACTGCTGCTTATTGATTTTCCCCACGTAAAAGGCACGTGAAGCGGATTCCAGGTCCGGGTAGTTAAGCCCGAGAAAGCGATAGTAACGGCTATTTTCAGTGATCCAGCCGATGGTGAATGTGCCCAGCGGCGTCATGTTGTCCCCGCGCTGTTTGTCGAGGCTGGCACCGTAACGGCCAATGGAAATATCACCAAATGTGCCCAGCACCCGCTCCTCGTTCACCACGGTCAGCGTCCCTGTCCGGGTGTCGACGATGACACGCGCATCACCGGCAAGGACCTTGCCGGCAAACAACAATACGAACAGCAGCAGTAACCGCACGCTAACAGGACAACCTGGCATTTTTCCTATACGCTCCCTGACATCATGATGGCGCAAATTCTACCTCGAATGAATCACATGAACACGTCATATAGCGACCTTGCCAGATAAACCATGAACAATTCCGAATTTCTGCTCGATACGGACATCACCTACCTGAACCACGCTGCCGTGGCACCGTGGCCACGACGCACCGTTGCCGTGGTCAAGGCATTTGCCGAGGAGAACGGCGCCCACGGTTCGCGCAACTACCCCGGCTGGCTGAACACCGAATCCCTGTTGCGCGAGCAATTATGCACATTGATTAATGCCCGGTCTGTTGACGAGATCGCACTACTGAAAAACACCTCCGAGGCACTATCGGTCGTTGCCTGGGGCCTGCCCTGGGAAGCGGGTGACAATGTCGTGATCAGCAACCAGGAATTCCCGTCCAATCGCGTGGTCTGGGAATCGCTCGACACGCTGGGCGTGCAGACACGCTACGCGGACCTGGATAGTGGCGAGTCCCCGGAGACAGCATTGATCGCGTGCATGGACGATCACACCCGCCTGCTGTCAGTCAGCTCCGTGCAATACGGTACCGGCTTGCGCCTGGATCTGGACAGACTGGGTGAGGCCTGCCGCACACGCGGTATCCTGTTCTGCGTGGACGCCATCCAGAGCCTGGGTGCACACCAGTTTGATGTACAGGCCTGCCAGGCGGACTTCATCATGGCCGATGGCCACAAGTGGCTGCTGGGACCCGAGGGGCTGGCCCTGTTCTATTGTCGTCGCGAGGTCATGGAACGTCTCACCCTGCGGCAATACGGCTGGCACATGCTGGAGAATCTGTACGACTTCGACAATCCCTCGCATGAAGCCGCACACACGGCGCGACGCTTTGAATGCGGCAGCCCGAACATGCTCGGCATCCACGCACTGCATGCCAGCCTCGAGCTGATCCTGGAAACCGGCATGGACCGGATCGAACAGCTGGTACTGGAAAACACGCGCTTCATGCTTGATTTCTTTGCCAGTCGCCGTGCGCGCTTTGCGACCATCACACCCGATGCCAGCGGACGTCACGCCGGCATTGTTACCTTCCGGCCGGTTGACGAGTCACCGGAGCCGCTGTTCAATATGCTCGGTCAGCACAACGTCGCCTGCGCCCTGCGCGGTGGTGGCATCCGTTTCTCGCCGCACTTTTATACCCCGCGCAAACAACTCTCAACGGCACTCAGCCTGCTGGATGACTAGCAATCGCGCCTGCAAGGCGCTCCTACATGACAAGATAGCCCTGTAGGAGCGCCTTGCAGGCGCGATAGAAAGGAGCAGACGTTACCTGTGAACTCGTTCTTAGCTTCATCCGGTAACTGCCGATAATCTACTAATATGGAGAGGTGAATCACTTCTGCGCCCGGCACCCGGCAAAACCGAACCGGTGCAACTCGCACAGACGATCCCTGTCTAATTTGTTACTTGCTGATTTTATTACATAAATGTAGCATCCTTACGAACACGCGGCGCAATTGTTGCGTCAAGGAATTCCGCCATGACCGGGTTGATTGAATCACTCGTGCTAATCACCGCCGTCAGCCTGCTGATGGCACGCCGCGCCTCACGCTACCTGTGGGTAGCCATTGCCGGCATCTTCCTCGTTTACTGGACCGTACAGCACGCCCCGGCCACCTGGCTGCTCATACTGGCCTGGGCCATATTCCTGCCAGTAGCCGCCTTGCTCAGCTTTTCCCCACTACGCCAGCGCCTTGTTGGCAAACCAGCGCTTGCACTGTTTCGCAGCATCATGCCCGGCATGTCCGACACCGAGCGCGAGGCGCTGGAGGCCGGCACGGTATGGTGGGAGGCGGAGCTGTTCAGCGGCCGGCCCGACTGGCATCACCTGCTTGCCTATCATGCACCGACACTGTCGGCCGAAGAGCAGGCCTTCCTCGACGGCCCGACCGAACAGTTCTGCAGCATGGTGAACGACTGGGAGATTACCGAGGAGCGCCACGACCTCACCCCGGAATGCTGGCAATTCCTCAAGCAGAACGGCTTCTTCGGCATGATCATTCCGAGGCAGTACGGCGGACTGGAGTTTTCCGCCAACGCACACTCCGCCATCGTCATGAAGATCGCCAGCCGCAGCATCTCCGCTGGCGTCACCGTCATGGTACCGAACTCGCTCGGGCCGGCGAAGTTACTGCTGTCCTACGGTACCGAGGAACAGAAGAACCATTACCTGCCACGCCTGGCAAAAGGCGATGAGATTCCCTGCTTCGCACTGACCGGCCCGGATGCCGGCAGTGACGCCGCGTCCATGCCGGACACCGGCATAGTGTGCCGACAATCTTTTGAGGGCAAGGACGGCGTACTCGGCATTCGCCTGAACTGGGAGAAGCGCTACATCACGCTCGGACCGGTCGCCACCCTGCTCGGGCTCGCCTTCCAGCTGCATGACCCGGACCACCTGATCGGCGATACAGAGGATATCGGCATCACACTGGCACTGATCCCGACCAGCACCCCCGGCGTTGAAATTGGCAGACGTCACTACCCGATGAGCCAGGCCTTCATGAACGGCCCGAACAGCGGCAAGGATGTATTCATCCCGATGGAGTGGGTCATCGGCGGCCAGGAATTTGCAGGCCAGGGGTGGCGTATGTTGATGAACTGCCTGTCCGACGGTCGCGCCATCTCACTGCCTGCACTGAGTACCGCTGCCGGCAAACTGGTCTGCCGCAGTGTTGGTGCGTACGCCGGCGTGCGCAAGCAGTTCAAGTTACCCATCGGCAAGTTCGAGGGTGTCAGTGAAGTGCTCGCCCGCATTGCCGGGCTGAGCTACATCATGAACGCCGCACGTGGCTTTACCACCGCTGCACTGGACAGTGGCGAAGAACCGTCGGTGGCCTCGGCAATTATCAAGTATCACCTCACCGAGCGCATGCGCATCGTAATGAACGATGGCATGGATATCCTCGGCGGGAGTGGCATCAGCATGGGGCCGGGCAACTATATCGCACGCTCCTACCAGGCACTGCCGATCGCGATCACCGTGGAAGGCGCCAACATCCTTACCCGCAACCTGATCATCTTTGGCCAGGGGGCGGTCCGCTGCCACCCGCACCTGTTCAGCGAAATGGAGGCCGCCAGCCGCAACGACGTCGCTCAATTTGATGACGCCCTGCTCGGCCACGCCAGTCACGTCATGAGCACAGTAAGCCGCAGCCTGTTCCACAGCATCACGTGTGGACGCCTGCTGGCCGCGCCGCAACACGGCATTCGCGGGCATTACTACCGTCAGTTCGCTCGCATGAGCCTCGCCTTTTCCATCACCGCCGAACTGACGCTGGTATCACTGGGCGGTGCCCTGAAACGCAAGGAATCCATTTCCGGCCGATTGGGCGACGTGCTGAGCTGCCTTTACCTCGGCAGCGCCGTACTCAAACACCATTATGATAATGGTTCACCAGACGACGAACTGCCGTTGCTGGAATGGGCCTGCCAGGATCTGCTCTGCCAGATTCAGCAACGCCTGCATGAAGTATTCAATAACCTGCCAGCCCGTAGCGCGGCGTTCATCGCACGCACACTGACCTTCCCGTTTGGGCACGCGTACCAGCGACCAGGCGACAACCTGAGCCAGCAGCTCGCCGATATCCTGATGCAGCCCGGCACACTGCGTGACCGACTTACCGAAGGTGTGTATATTCCGGACGATGACAGCGAATCGGTCGCGCAACTCGATGATGCCCTGCTGAAGGCATCGCGGGCCGAGCCGGTGCTGCACAAGCTGCGCACGGCCATGCGCGATGGCAGCCTTGCCCATGGTGACCCGGAGGCAAGTATCGACGCCGGTGTTGCCGCCAGTGTGATCAGCGAGGTAGAGGCCAACGCCGTACGCGCCGCCATCGCGGCACGCAAGATTGTTATACAGGTCGATGCATTTGCGCCTGAATACTTCACCAAGGAGCCCAAGCCATGGGGGGACAGCAAACTGGATGGGGTGGCCGGCCAGTCTATGTAGTAGATGGCAGCCGGACCCCGTTCCTAAAGGCCCGCGGTAAACCGGGGCCGTTCACTGCATCAGACCTGGCAGTCGCTGCCGGTCGACCGGTACTCGCGCGCCAGCCGTTCCCGGCCAGCGCACTCGATGAAGTCATTCTCGGCTGCATGATGCCGAGCCCGGACGAGGCCAACATCGGCCGGGTCGCCGCGCTGCGCCTGGGCTGCGGCGACAAGGTGCCGGCCTGGACCGTGCAGCGCAACTGCGCCTCCGGGCTGCAATCAATCGACTCCGCCGCCCAGAATATAGCCAGCGGCCGCTCCAGCCTGGTACTGGCCGGCGGTACCGAGTCGATGAGCCGCGCACCGATCCTTTACAACGACACCATGGTGAACTGGCTTGCCGCGCTGAACAGCGCACGCACGCCCGGCGCGAAACTGAAACTACTCGGCTCACTGCGCCCCGGCCACTTTAAGCCGGTGATCGCCCTGCTCCGCGGCCTGACCGATCCGGTCGTCGGCCTGTCGATGGGACAGACTGCCGAAATCCTTGCCCACCGTTTCGACATCTCACGCGAGATGATGGATGGTTTCGCCATGCGCAGTCACCTGCGACTGGCGGCCGCACACAAGGACGGCAAACTGGAAGAGATCGAGGTGCTGTACGACAACAGGGGCAATGCCTACGATCACGATGACGGCGTACGCCCCGACTCCACGGTAGAAAAGCTTGCCAAGCTGCGGCCGGTATTCGATAAACCGATCGGCAACGTCACCGCGGGCAACAGCGCACAGATCACGGATGGCGCGGCCTGGCTGCTGCTTGCCTCGGAAGACATGATCGAGAAACATGACCTGAAGGTCATGGGCCAGCTGATCGACAGCCAATGGTCCGGTCTCGACCCGGCGCAGATGGGCCTTGGCCCAAGCTATGCCATGGCGCCGATCATGCAGCGCCACAACCTGGACACCCCGGACCTGGACTATATAGAGATCAACGAGGCATTTGCCGCGCAGGTGCTCGCCTGTCTCGCTGCATGGAAAGATGCGGACTTCTGTCGCGAGGAACTGGGCCGCGATACAGCGTTCACTCCAATCGACGAAGAACGTCTCAACATCGATGGCGGCGGCGTCGCTATCGGTCACCCGGTTGGCACCAGCGGCGCACGCATCGTGCTGCACATGCTCAAGACACTGGAACGCGAGAATGCCAGGCGCGGCATGACCAGTATCTGCATCGGCGGTGGCCAGGGTGGCGCCCTGCTAATCGAGAGGGTGTAGATGATTTATCCAGCTGCGAATCATTTCAGGCCAGCGCAAATCGCGCCTGCAAGGCGCTCCTGCAACACCGGGGAGTGCCTGAAGGAGCGCCTTGCAGGCGCGAACCGGGCAGACAAGAGATAATTGGATGAACTTACCCAGATGAACGAATCCAGCACTCCAGGTCATTTCCACGTCGAGACCGATGCCGACGGCATCGTCTGGCTCACCTTTGACAAGGCCGGCACCAGCACCAACACGTTCAGTGTCGATGCGCTGGAACAGCTGGACAGCCATCTGCAACAGATCGCGGATCAAAAGCCGCGCGGGCTGGTGATCCGTTCCGCAAAAGCCAACGGCTTCATCGCCGGCGCTGACATCAGCACATTAGCCGGCATTGCCAGCGAGCAGGAGGCAGCGGGCCTGCTCAAGCTCGGCCAGGCCGTGTTCAACCGCATCGAGGACATGCCGTTCCCGACCGTGGCCCTGATCCACGGTTTCTGCCTCGGTGGTGGCATGGAACTCGCACTGGCCTGTAGCTACCGCGTCACGCGCGATGATCCCGGCACGCGCCTGGGGCTGCCAGAAGTACGTCTTGGCGTTCACCCGGGCTGGGGTGGCAGCGCACGCATGGTGCCATTGATCGGCGCCATCAAGGCAATGGACCTGATCCTGAGTGGACGCACGGTCGATGGCCGCAGCGGCAGACGCATGGGACTGGTGGAGCTGGTCGTACCGGAGCGGCACCTTGCCGCTGCTGCACGCAAGCTGGTCATGGACGCACCGCCGCCGTATCGTGCCGGCCTGCTCGATCGGCTCTCCAACCACGCACTGGTGCGTCCGTTGCTTGCGCGCGTATTACGCAAGCAGGTTGCCAAACGCGCCTCGAAACTGCACTACCCCGCGCCCTACGCCATGATCGATCTGTGGCAGAAGCATGCCAACGACAAACAGGCCATGCTCCGGGGCGAGGTTGAATCGTTTGCCAAACTGGCCCACGGGGTGACGGCACGAAACCTGATGCGTGTGTATTTCCTGCAGGAACAGCTGAAGTCGCTCGGCAAGGACAAGAGCTATCAGCCGAAATTTGTGCACGTGATCGGCGCCGGCACCATGGGCGGAGACATTGCCGCATGGTGTGCACTGCGCGGCTTCCAGGTGTCACTGCAGGACCAGGCGCCGGAGCGCATTGCACCGGCGCTGGCACGCGCGCACAAGCTGTTCAGGCGCAAGCTGAAGAAGCCCGTCAAGGTGCGCGAGGCCATGGACCGCCTGCTGCCTGACCACAAGGGCATGGGGGTAAAACGGGCCGATATCGTTATTGAAGCAATTTTCGAGGATGCCGAGGTAAAGCGTTCTTTATACAAGGATATCGAGCCACGCATGAAGGCTGGCGCACTGCTGGCGACCAACACGTCCAGTATCCCGCTGGAAGAACTGGCGCCGGCACTCACGCACCCGGAACGTTTGGTCGGGCTGCACTTCTTCAACCCCGTAGCAAAGATGATGCTGGTCGAGATCGTCAACGGCACATCAACCTCGGCAGAGGTCAGCGCAAAGGCGATGGCCTTCACCCGAAAAATCGACCGCCTGCCCCTGCCCGTCACCAGCACCCCCGGCTTCCTCGTCAACCGCATTCTCATGCCCTACCTGATGGAGGCCGTGGTCCTGGAAGCAGAAGGCGTACCACCGGCGCTGATCGACAAGGCTGCAACCAGCTTCGGCATGCCCATGGGTCCGGTGGAACTCGCTGATACCGTCGGTCTCGATATCTGTCTGCATGTGGCCGAGGTGCTGGCCGACCACTTCGATGCCGAGATTCCGGAAAACCTGCGGCAGCTGGTCGCCTCCGGCAAGCTGGGTAAAAAATCCGGACAGGGTTTCTACCAGTGGAAAAAAGGCAAGGCGCTCAAACAAAAACCCGGTGGCAGTAACTGGAACATGGACGAAATTACCAACCGACTGGTATTGCGCCTGCTAAACGAATCCGTCAGCTGCCTGCGCGAACACGTGGTCGCCGAAAAAGATCTGCTCGATGCCGGCATGATTTTCGGTACCGGCTTTGCCCCGTTCCGCGGCGGACCGGTCCACTACATCGAATCGATTGGTATCGATGTGCAGCAGAAGAAACTTGAGGAACTGCAGAAACTGCGCGGGAAACGCTTTACACCGGACCCGGGCTGGAATGAACTGAAAGGCGGAACGTAAAGAATTTTCAGGGGCAAAGGGGCTCGCACATGCAGAAGAAACAGCTGAACAAGATTCCGGCTGACACAGCCAGGACGCTGGCCGGCCTGTTCCGCGAACGTGTCAGGCGTACGCCCGACGCAATTGCCTATCGCCAGTACAGCGCCACGGACAGCCAGTGGCATGACTACAGCTGGGCCGACATGGGAAAGGAAGTCGCGCGCTGGCAAGACGCACTTGCAGGCGAAAACCTGCAACACGGCGACCGCGTCGCCATCCTCATGCACAACTGCAAGGAATGGGTCACCTTTGACCAGGCCGCACTGGGCTGCGGACTGGTGCTGGTGCCGCTGTACACCGATGACCGTCCCGAAAATATTGCCTACATCCTCAACAACTCCGGCTGCAAGGTACTGTTCCTGCAAGGCGAGGAACACTGGGCAGGCATCCGCACCGTACTCGGCGACCTTGGCAGGCTGCAGCGCATCCTGACACTGGAACCGGTGTCTGTGCCAGAGGGCGAGACACGCGTACGCACCATCGCCGACTGGATCCCCGAGGCTGGCGGTGAATTACACACCGATGATGGCGATTCCACTGAGCTGGCCACCATCGTGTATACCTCGGGTACCACCGGACGTCCCAAGGGCGTAATGCTGAGCCACTGGAACATACTGTTTAACTCCGATCGCGCGCTGGAGGTGGTGCAGATGTTTTCCGACGACCTGCTGATCTCGTTCCTGCCACTCTCGCACACCTTTGAACGCACGGTCGGCTATTACATCCCGATGATGGTCGGCGCGACCATCGCCTACGCACGCTCGATTCCCGAACTGGGAGAAGACCTGCTCACCGTCCGGCCGACGCTAATGATCTCGGTGCCACGCATCTACGAACGCGTCTACAACAAGATCCAGACCGGGCTGGCAGAGAAATCCCCCATTGCCACGTGGCTGTTCAACAGCGCGGTGAATGTCGGCTGGGCACGTTTTGAGCACCGCCAGGGCCGCGGCAGCTGGCACCCGTCGTTCCTGTTCTGGCCGCTGTTGAACAAGCTGGTGGCTGGCAAGATCATGGCCAAGCTCGGTGGCAGGATGCACATGGCTGCATCCGGTGGCGCACCGTTGCCCACCCCGATCGCCAAGGTGTTCATCGGGCTTGGCCTGAACCTGGTCCAGGGTTACGGCCTCACCGAGACCAGCCCCATCCTTTCCGCTAACCCGGTCGATGACAACGACCCGGCCAGCGTCGGCGTGGCGCTACGCGGACTCGAACTCATGGTCGGCGAAAATGACGAGCTGTTGGCACGTGGGCCAAGCATTATGATGGGCTACTGGGACAACCCGGAGGCCACAAGCGATGTCATTGACGCAGAAGACTGGTTCCACACCGGCGACAAGGCCAAGATCGAGAATGACCACGTCTATATCACCGGCCGCCTGAAAGAGATCATCGTGCTCGCCAATGGCGAGAAGGTACCACCGGCCGACATGGAAATGGCCATTGCGCTCGACCCGCTGTTCGAGCAGGTCATGGTGATTGGCGACAACCGCCCCTACCTGAGCGCATTGATTGTGCTGGAGCCGGAGCAATGGCCGGGCTTTGCCAAAACACTCAACCTCGACCCGAATGATCCGGCATCACTGGACAGCGATCGACTCACACAGGCCGTGAGCGAAAAACTTGACGGCTTGTTGTCGGATTTTCCCGGCCATGCACAGGTACACGCAACCTGTTGCTCTCTGCAGGCATGGACTGTCGACAACGGCATGATCACACCGACCATGAAACTGAAACGCAACCGCATCACGGAAGCCCATGCCGATGCTATCGAGAAGATGTACGAGGGGCACTAAGGTTGCATCCGGTGAGTCATTCAAATGCAGGAACGCGCGATCTTTTCGGGCGTTGGAGCAAATCGCGCCTGCAAGGCGCTCCTACGATAATAAGCAGGGCTTGTAGGAGCGCCTTGCAGGCGCGATCAAT
>JAOUBY010000117.1 GCA_029860045.1 Gammaproteobacteria bacterium
TTATGCAAACGAGTAGCCGTGCAGTGTTCATCCTGCCTCCTTTTTCATCAGACCTTCATACTTGAGCTGCAGCGCTTCACGACTTTCCTGGTACTCCGGGTTGACCGGGATACACTCTACCGGGCATACCTCGACACATTGCGACACGTCGAAGTGGCCGACACACTCGGTGCACAGTTCCGGATCAATCTCGTAAATCTCCTCACCCTGGTAGATGGCGTCATTCGGACACTCAGGCTCGCACACATCACAGTTGATGCATTCATCTGTAATCATCAATGCCATGGGAATTTCCTGCTGAAACAACCGAACAAGCTGAACGACCTACACTTTAATTGATACGATCGCTCAATGCAGCCACAACTTTCCTGTGGACAAACGGAGTGACGTCACCACCGAGACTGGAAATCTCACGCACCAGGCTGGAAGAGATGTAGGCGTACTGCTCGGCCGGCGTCAGGAACAGTGTCTCGACGTTTGGAGCCAGGTGACGGTTCATGCCGGCCAGCTGGAATTCGTACTCAAAATCAGACACGGCACGCAGACCGCGCAGGATCACGCTGGCCGACTTCTGGCGTACGAAATCCACCAGCAGGTTATCGAAACTGCACACCTCGACGTTATCGACATGCGCCAGCACCTCGCGCGCCAGCGTCACGCGGGTCTCGATCGGGAAGGCAGCCGCCTTGTCGGTGTTCACAGCCACTGCGACGATGACCTTTTCAAACAGTCGCGAGGCGCGTTGCACCAGGTCGGTATGACCGTTGGTGATCGGGTCAAAGGTGCCGGGATAAATGACGGTATCCATGCGGGGATTATGGACGATCGGTGACCTGGGAACAAACCACACCTGAAGAGACAAACCGCAGGAGCGCCTTTGCCTACACGAATGCAGGTACATCACGTAGCGCAGGGATGCTCGTTAGCGATGCAGGCGCGATTTGTTCTGACCTGAATTTAATCGCGCCTGCAAGGCGCTCCTACGGGATAAATTTATCAACAAAAAAGGCCCCGCCGTTGCCGGCGGGGCCTTCTGCTTACTGCACGGGCAAGACTGACTTACATCATGCCGCCCATACCACCCATACCGCCCATGCCACCCATATCAGGGACGCCAGCGGCAGCCTCTTCCTTCGGCGCCTCGGCAACCATTGCCTCGGTGGTAATAATCAGGCCAGAGACGGAAGCCGCGTTCTGCAGTGCGGAGCGCGTGACCTTGGCAGGATCGAGAATACCCATCTCGATCATGTCACCGTATTCACCGGTACCGGCGTTGTAACCGTGGTTGCCAGTGTTTGCTGCCACCTCATTCAGAATCACTGAAGACTCTTCACCGGCATTCTCGCAGATCTGGCGCAACGGCTCTTCCATGGCACGCATGGCGAGCTGGATACCAACGTCCTGGTCGTGGTTGATGCCCTTGAGCTCGCCAATCGAGGCCTTGGCACGGATCAGGGCAACGCCACCACCCGGCACCACGCCCTCTTCAACGGCAGCGCGGGTCGAGTGCAGCGCATCTTCCACGCGTGCCTTCTTCTCTTTCATCTCCACCTCGGTAGCAGCACCAACCTTGATCACAGCAACACCACCGGCCAGCTTGGCCATACGCTCCTGCAACTTCTCCTTGTCGTACTCGGAAGTGGAGTCCTCCAGCTGGGCGCGAATCTGCGTCACACGTGCCTCGATGTCCTCGGTACGGCCGGCACCGTCGATCACGGTGGTGGCTTCCTTGGTCACCAGGATACGCTTGGCGGTGCCCATATCGTCCAGGCTGGCCTTCTCCAGCGACAGACCGACTTCCTCGGAAATCACCTGGCCACCGGTCAGTACGGCCAGGTCCTGCAGCATGGCCTTGCGACGGTCACCAAAGCCCGGCGCCTTGACGGCACAGACCTTGACGATACCGCGGATGGTGTTGACTACCAGCGTGGCCAGTGCCTCGCCTTCCACGTCCTCGGCAATGATCATCAGCGGCTTGCCGGCCTTGGCAACACCTTCCAGCACAGGCAGCAGGTCGCGGATGTTGGAAACCTTCTTGTCATAAATCAGGATGTACGGCTCTTCCAGCTCGGCAGACATGTTCTGCTGGTTGTTGACGAAATACGGTGACAGGTAGCCGCGGTCAAACTGCATGCCCTCGACAACGTCGAGTTCGTTCTCCAGCGAGGTGCCCTCTTCAACCGTGATAACGCCTTCCTTGCCGACCTTCTCCATGGCATCGGCAATGATAGTGCCGACCGATTCATCGGAGTTGGCTGAAATGGTACCGACCTGGGCAATCGCTTTGTTGTCGGAGCACGGCTCGGACAGGTCCTGCAGCTTGTCGACCACGGCGTGGACCGCCTTATCGATACCGCGCTTCAGGTCCATCGGATTCATACCGGCGGCAACTGCCTTCATGCCCTCGCGTACCATGGCCTGTGCCAGTACGGTGGCTGTGGTGGTGCCGTCACCGGCAACATCGGAGGTCTGGGAGGCGACTTCCTTCACCATCTGTGCGCCCATGTTCTCGAACTTGTCTTCCAGTTCGATCTCCTTGGCCACGGAAACGCCGTCCTTGGTGACGGTCGGGGCGCCAAACGCCTTGTCCAGCACCACGTTGCGGCCCTTCGGGCCCAGGGTCACCTTGACCGCATTGGCCAGGACATTTACACCCGCCACCATGCGTGCGCGGGCGTCATCACTGAATTTCACTTCTTTTGCCGACATGACAAATCCTCTTGATTCTGTATTTAGTTACTGAAAGCGTGGATTCTGGAACAGGCCTCAGGCCTCGATCACACCCATGATGTCTTCTTCGCGCATGACGAGCATGTCGTCTCCAAGCTCCTTCACCTCGGTGCCGGAGTACTTGCCAAACAGCACGGTGTCACCCACCTTGACGTCCATAGGGACAACTTCACCACTTTCAAGGCGTTTTCCCTTTCCAGCCGAAATAATTTCACCACGCATAGGCTTTTCAGCCGCAGAGCCTGGTAGGACAATACCACCTGAAGAGGTGGTCTCTTCATCCATGCGCTTGACAAGCACGCGGTCATAGAGCGGACGAATATTCATTTAGGTCTTCTCCTTCAATGATTTACCGGGATTCAATGGACTAAAGCGGCAAATTGCCATTATTAGCACTCGCCTCTAGTGAGTGCTAATAATAGGGGCGAATGTCCGGAAGTCAAGGGATGGGAAGGGGCACAGCGCTTAATTTTTCGTTGCGACGACTACGTGGATGCAGGAGGTAGAGTAAAGCTTCCGCATCCTGCTCACGCCCCTCGCCTACATCCCTGTAGGCGATGCATGGAGCAGTTACCGAGGAACAAGGTGACGAAGCAATCCCCCGGATCAATGAGATAGTCCAGAGAGATTGTCTCACTTCGCCCGCAATGACGGGGCTTCGTTTAATCAGAAGGTGTTTTGTCGTCCTCGCGGTGGAATTCGCCCTCGATGGTGCGGGATTGATGCGTGTTTCCGGCAGGCCCCGAGGCTGGCCCGGCTGGCGTTATAAGGGTAAAGCGTTTCATCGCCCACCAGGCCAGCGCGCGGCGGGTCAGCGGAATCAGGCAGGCAAAACCGAGTGCATCGGTAAAGAAGCCCGGCGTCAACAGCAGCAGGGCACCGACCAGCAACAAGCCACCTTCCAGCATCTCGATAGCCGGGGCCTCGCCACGAGCGAGCGTTGCCTGTAGCCGCTGCAAGGTCACCAGCCCCTGGTAACGCGCCAGTGCGGCACCGATCACAGCAGTCAATACCACCAGTGCTACAGTAGGTAACGCACCAATCACACCGCCAACCTCGATCAGGAACCAGATCTCGACCAGCGGAACGAGCAGAAACAGCAGCAATACGATCGGGAACGGCGACATACCGCCAACATACCGGAAACCTCCAGCAACCGATACCCGGCCGCTTGCCTGCACACCGTCCGCTCCGGTATGTTCCCCGCATGTCGAGTGAAACCCTCATGGTTATGTGTACACTGCCGGAACAGGAAATCGCTGCGCGTATC
>JAOUBY010000068.1 GCA_029860045.1 Gammaproteobacteria bacterium
CCAGCAACAGGGTTAGATCGGGTCTAAATTCCCCCTGTACAAGTTTCTCCAGGCTGGCAATCATGTCCGTATCAATCCCGCGCCCCCCGCCCTGGTAGGCATACGTCGCATCGGTAAAGCGGTCACACAATACCCATTGGCCGCTCTCCAGCGCCGGCCAGACTACCTGCGCCAGGTGTTCGGCACGTGCGGCAAACATCAGCTGCAACTCGCAGTTTGCATCCATCCCGGTGTATTCCGGGTCCAGCAACAGGCCGCGAATCGCCTCCCCCAGCGGTGTGCCGCCGGGCTCACGCGTGACCACGACCGTTTTGCCAGCCGCCAGCAGCTGCCGGTGAATGAAGTCGATGTTGGTGGTCTTGCCGACCCCCTCGATGCCTTCCACGGTGATGAATTTTCCACTCACTTCGTATCGCTCTCTTTGGGCAGGCTGATGCCCTTTTTGCCACGCTGGAACTTGTCCACCGCCAGGTTATGCTCGCTGAGGGTGTCGGAAAAATAATGCCGCCCGCCACCACTGGCAACAAAATACAGGGTGGCCCCTGCAGCCGGGTGCATCACTGCATTGATCACAGCACGCCCCGGTGTCGCGATCGGTGTGGGCGGCAAACCCGCACGGGTGTAGGTATTGTAGGGCGTATCACGGGTCAGGTCGCTTCGCCGGATATTGCCATCGAAGTTTTCGCCCATACCGTAGATCACGGTCGGGTCGGTTTGCAGTTTCATACCCAGGCGCAGTCGCCTGATAAATACGCCGGCAATCTGTGCACGCTCTTCTGCCGCCCCGGTCTCCTTCTCCACGATCGAGGCAAGGATCAATGCCTGGTAAGCACTCTCCAGTGGCAGACCCTCGTCACGCGTCTCCCATGCCGCCTGCAAGGTCTGCTGCATTGCGCTATAGGCGCGCTGCAGGAAATCCAGGTCGGTGGTGTGGCGCGGGAAGTGATAGGTGTCGGCAAGGAAAAGGCCTTCCGGGTGCTCGTCTGCATGGCCCAGTTTCTCCATGACTGCCGCATCATCCAGTCCCTGCAGGGTTTGTTCCAGTACCGGGTGCGCCTCGATACGCTGGCGCAGCTCGGCAAAGGTCTGACCCTCGATCAGGGCCAGTGTGTACTGTATCACCCTGCCCTCGCTAAACAGCCCCAGTAGCGAGCGCGGTGTCAGCTCGGGCGTAAGTGGATACTCACCGGCCTTGAGCTTGCGTGCGGCCTGCAAGTTGCGTCCGAGCTGGATGAAAAAGCGTGGGTGCTCGATGATGCCCTGTGCGTGCAACTCACGCGCGAGCTGACCAAGCGACATGCCCGGCGTGATTGAAAACACCACCTCGTCCTGCGGCAGGGTAATGTGGGCATAGCTGAACTGCTGGAACTTGCCATAGACCCAGGCGATCGAGGCGAGCGCCAGTACCACCAGCAGGATCAACAACCGCAGCAGGCGTGATTTGTTAATTGTGCAGACCGGCTCTGTCATGTTCTCTAATGTTCGTTACCCGGATAACTGTACAACAACCCCTGTAACTGCTGCGTTAATTGACCCGGCAGGTAGTCGTGGTCGTCGATACGTACCACCGGCCAGATCCCGATCACGCTGTTGCACAGGAATACCTCGTCCGCCATGGCCAGCTCGTTCACTGTAACATCCCGCACGGCCGCTGCGATGCCCTGTGCCGCTGCCAGCTCCAGCAACAGCGCACGGATGACGCCGGCCACCCCGCAGCGCATCAGGTCAGGCATCAACAGCTGCTGACCCTGCACCAGGCAGACGTTGCTCATGGTGCCCTCGATGAGATTACCGTCCTGATCCTGCAACAGCCCTTCGCGGATATCCGGATCATCCCATTCGCCACGCGCCAGCACCTGCTCCAGCCGATTGAGATGCTTGATACCGGCAAGCAGGGGATTATGCCCCATGCGCAACCGGCACAGCCGCACCGCGACACCGTCAGTGGCACAGCCTGGTGGATAATCCGGCCAGGGATGGCGCTGCAGGATGCGTGTTGGCGCACAGGAGACATCCGGCCGGTAACCGCGCCCACCGCTCCCGCGTGTAATGATAATCTTCAGCACGGCACGATCGGCAGCCGTGCATAACTGCTGCGCTTCCTCTGCCAGCAAAGTGGCATCGACCGGCGTGATACCGAGCCGCGCGCAACCCTCCTGCAGACGTGCTATATGACGCGCCCAGAGTTGCGGGACGCCATTGATGACCGCCAGCGTCTCAAATACACCGTCGCCATACAGCAGGCCACGGTCGGTCACCGCAACCGTATCGGCCACTGCTCCGTTTACCAGCGTATGCCGGGGGGTTTCGTTCATGCCGTGTCCACTCCCAGTGCACGCAGCAGGCCACGTGCCTTGGCGCGCGTCTCTTCCAGCTCCGCCTGCGCCACGGAGTCGGCAACGATACCGGCACCGGCACGCAACTCCAGTTGTCTGCCGGTACTTACCATGGTACGAATCAGGATATTCATATCCATGCTGCCGTCACAATTCAGGTAACCCATGGAACCGGTATAGGCACCACGCGGCTGCTGCTCCAGCTCGGCAATGATCTCCATGCAGCGCACCTTGGGACAACCGGTAATAGTGCCGCCCGGAAACACTGCACGCAGTACCTGTCCGGGCAGGACATCCTCACGCAGCTGCCCGCGCACGTTGGAAACGATATGATGTACATGGGCATAGGATTCCAGCCCCATCAGTTCATTGACCTCGATCGTCCCCGGCACACAGATTCTACCCAGGTCGTTGCGTTCCAGGTCAATCAGCATAATGTGTTCGGCGCGCTCCTTCGGGTGTGCGAGCAACTCCCTGGAATAGGCCAGGTCGGTGTCACTGGCATTGCCGCGCGGCCGCGTGCCGGCGATCGGTCGCGTTTCCACCCTGCCGTTGTGTACTGACACCAGCCGCTCCGGCGAGGAACTGATGATGACCGCATCACCCAGGGTAGCCAGCCCGCTGAATGGTGACGGATTGTGGATGCGCAGGTTGCTGAACAATACGTCCGTGGCAACCGGCTGCTGCAGGGTAACGTGCCAGGCACGCGACAGGTTGACCTGGAACACGTCGCCCTCGACGATGTAGTCGTGAATACGCGCAACGGCATCGAGAAACTGCTGCGGCGTATCTTCACTGATACGCTCAATCCCAATGCGCCGCATGGTGGCGGCCGGCGTGTCCGACAGGTGCGCAATATCCTGTTCGATCTGTGCCAGCGCAGCGTCCTGGCCGGGCTCGCCCGTAATCAGTGTATGCCCGGTTTCGTGGTCGTGGATAACGGCCGTGGCAAAACGCGTGGCCATTGCCACCGGCAGCAGGGTGCTGGCCGCAGGCATTCGCAGGCGCGCCTCGACCTGCCCGGCCAGCTCATAGCCGAGATAGACAAACCAGCCACCCGAGAACGGCAGCGGGCCGCTGTGCGCAGCTTCCCGTATCGATTGCCACCAGCAGTCAAGGCTATCGAGAAAATCACCCGTGGCTGTCTGCGCATGTGGACCTTCAAGGTTGCCGGAAGCATCCAGTTCCAGGGTCTCGCCCGGACAGGCGAACAGAATGTCATAACGCCCGTGCGCGGTACTCTGCAACAGGTGCGGGTAGCGTGCCGGCTGCGAATGGTGCAGTGCGAGCAGATCGACAGCCCTGTTGAGTTCCCTGACGATTGCCGTCATGCGTGAAACCGCCCTGCTGTTCAGTTATAACAAAAACTTGTAGGAGCGCCTTGCAGGCGCGAATGATTCTGGTCCGGAGCAGCTCGCGCCTGCAAGGCGCTCCTGCGGGGGTGTCAGTTTTTGCGTCAATCCTTGAGGCGACGGAAGATCAGCGTGCCATTGGTGCCGCCGAACCCGAATGAATTCGACATGGCGACATCGATCTGCATATCGCGCGCCGTATTCGGCACGTAATCGAGATCACAGGCCGGATCGGGATTGTCGAGATTGATGGTCGGCGGAGCCACCTGGTCACGCAGCGCCAGGGCAGTAAATACTGCCTCTACGCCACCGGCGGCACCGAGCAGGTGTCCGGTCATGGACTTGGTAGAACTGACAGAAACTTTTCCGGCCAGTTCGCCAAACGATCGCTTGATGGCGAGCGTCTCGGCCACGTCACCGGCCGGCGTGGAGGTGCCATGCGCATTAATGTAGTCGACGTCGGCATGATTCAGACCGGCATCCTGCAGGGCCGAATCCATGCACTGCGCCGGGCCCTCGCCGCCTTCCGACGGCTGCGTCATGTGGAAGGCATCACCGCTCATACCAAAGCCCGTCAGTTCGCAGTAGATGCTGGCGCCACGCTGGCGCGCAGCCTCGTATTCCTCCAGCACCAGGATGCCGGCACCGTCACTGAGCACAAAACCGTCGCGATCGACATCCCAGGGACGACTGGCTGCCTGTGGATCATCGTTGCGTGTGGACAGAGCGCGCGCCGCGGCGAAGCCACCAATGCCGGTCGGACAGGTCGTCATCTCGGCACCACCGGCGACCATGATGTCGGCATCACCGTAGGCAATGGTACGCGCGGCCATACCGATGTTGTGTGTAGCTGACGTACACGCGGTAACGATGGCGATATTCGGGCCTTTCATGCCGTACATGATCGAAAGGTTGCCGGCGATCATGTTGATGATGTTTCCGGGCACAAAGAACGGGGAGATCTTGCGTGGGCCACCGTCCAGATAAGCCTGGTAGGCAACCTCGATACCGCGCAGGCCACCGATGCCGGAACCTATTGCGATACCGGCACGTGCCGCGTTCTCATCGGTGATCTCGATACCGGCATCGGCAATCGCCTGGCTGGCGGCGGCAATGCCGTA
Organism: Gammaproteobacteria bacterium; assembly: GCA_029860045.1. Taxonomy (GTDB): domain Bacteria; phylum Pseudomonadota; class Gammaproteobacteria; order UBA9214; family UBA9214; genus UBA9214. The sequence goes on from JAOUBY010000068.1 coordinate 4,810, forward strand.
ATGTATAAACGCACCCATGCGGCGCGCTTCCTTGCCCTTGATGTAATCGGCAACATCAAAGTCACGCACCTCACCACCGAAGCGAACCGGAAAATCGGTGGCATCGAAATGGGTGATAGGACCGATGCCGCTTTTACCGGCAAGAATATTGTCCCAGGCAGCCGTTACGCTGTTACCAACAGGAGAAAGGATACCCAGGCCGGTTACAACCACACGTCTTTTGGACAACGTTCGACTCCCACATTCGGCGGTTTGGTACCGCATAAAAAACAAAAGGCCGCACCCGTGTACTAGGTGCGGCCGGAATGCTTGCGGAAAAACTTACCCCAGGTGGGCGTTAACGTAGTCAATCGCCTGCTGGACGGTAGTAATCTTCTCGGCCTCTTCGTCAGGAATCTCGCACTCGAATTCCTCTTCCAGCGCCATCACCAGTTCGACGGTGTCCAGTGAATCTGCGCCAAGGTCGTCAACGAACGAAGAGCTGTTGTTTACCTCATCTTCCTTGACCCCGAGTTGCTCAACAACAATCTTCTTGACGCGTTCATCGATCGTGCTCATTTCAGGTTATTCCTCTCTGTTTGATGGGGCGCAGCCGTGGCCGCGCAGGTATTGTAGTGAATGGCTGATAGAAGTTACAAGTCGGATTCCCTGCGCCTCACACGGATATTGCCCGGTGCAGTTGCGCACCCGACCGGCGGGGCATTGGCGCTGATGCTATTCATATAATTAACAACAAGTTGTAACTTATTCCCTGAAAGGAGATAAAGCCCTCTCTGCGCGCCTCGACAGGGCTGCGAAAAATCAGTGCATATACATGCCGCCATTCACGTGGATGGTTTCGCCGGTGATGTAGCCGGCATCGGATGAAGCGAGAAACGCCACGGTATTGGCGATATCACTGACATCCCCCAGTCGACCCAGGGCAATCTGGCCAAGCAGCGCATCGCGTTGCTCCTCGGGTAAGGCGCGGGTCATGTCGGTATCGATGAAGCCAGGTGCAACTGCATTGACCGTAATACCGCGTGAACCGATCTCGCGTGCCAGTGACTTCGCAAAGCCGATGACACCGGCCTTGGTCGCTGCATAGTTGGCCTGCCCGGGGTTACCGGTCGCGCCGATCACCGAGGAAATCATGATGATGCGGCCATGTTTCGCCTTCATCATGCCTCTCAGACAGGCGCGGCTCATACGAAAAGCGGACGTCAGGTTGGTTGTGATCACATCATTCCACTCATCATCCTTCATCCGCATCAGCAGGTTGTCACGCGTGATGCCGGCATTGTTCACCAGTATGCCCGGCGCACCAAAATTGTCCGTGACGTCCTTGATCAGCGCCGCGACCGAATCAGGATCGGTGACATTCAGCACCCTGCCCGCCCCCTTGATACCGGCAGCCAGCAGCGCATCGGTTATTGCCTGTGCCCCCGTCTCGGTAGTGGCGGTACCAATAACAGTGGCACCGCGCTTGCCGAGCACCTCGGCAATCGCCTTGCCTATACCGCGGCTGGCACCGGTTACCAGTGCAACTTCATTCTCAAATGACATGCCTTTCCTCCACCTGCTCCTTATTCATTGTTCGCCAGCGCCTTGTCAAGCGAAGCCGGGTCGTATACGGCCGCATTGGCAATGCCCTTGTCGATACGCTTGCACAAACCCGCCAGCACCTTTCCCGGGCCTGCCTCGACAATGCGCTCAATGCCCTGTGCGCGCATGGCATGCACGGTCATGACCCATTGCACCGGGTTGTACAGCTGCCGGGCAAGATTGTCGCGAATATCATCTGCCTGGTCATGCGCTGCGGCATCCACGTTCTGGAGCACCGGGATCGTCGGCTGCTGAATGACTGTTTCCGCAAGATGCGTGGCAAACGCCTGTGCGGCCGGCTCCATCAACGCGCAGTGTGACGGCACACTGACCGGTAGCGTGACGGCACGTTTTGCCCCGGCTGCCTTGGCGGCCACCACCGCGCGCTCCACCGCGCCGGCATGACCGGCAATCACCACCTGGCCCGGCGAATTGAAATTGACCGGGCTGACAATTTCGTCACCGGCCGACTCCGCACACACCGCTGCCACTGCAGCATCATCCAGGCCCAGGACGGCGGCCATGGCACCGACGCCGGCCGGTACCGCAGACTGCATGCAGCGTCCGCGCTCGGCAACCAGCGCAATGGCAGCAGCGAAGTCGAGTGCACCGGCACATACCAGTGCGGTGTATTCGCCGAGACTGTGTCCCGCCATCAACGCCGGTTGCATGCCGCCGTGCTGCTGCCAGACGCGCCACACCGCGACACCAGCCGCCAGCATTGCCGGCTGGGTCCGGTCGGTCTGGTTAAGCATCTCTTCCGGGCCACTCTGGACCAGTTGCCAGAGATCATAGCCCAGCGCCGCACTGGCCTCGGCAAAGGTGTCTTCCACCTGCGGATAACCCGCGGCCAGCTCTGCGAGCATGCCGACGGATTGAGAGCCCTGGCCGGGAAAGACCATGGCGAGAGTGTTATTTGCTGAATTCATGTTTTATTACTTTCGTAGATTATCCAGTCAACTTTATCTTCTGGCCCTCTCCAGCCGGGAGAGAGAATGCTTCAGGTACCTTCAGTACTTCACCAGTGCCGAGCCCCAGGTGAAACCGCCGCCGAAGGCCTCCAGTAACAACACCTCACCGCGCTTGATGCGACCGTCGCGGATGGCGGCATCCAGTGCCAGCGGCACCGAGGCGGCCGAGGTATTGCCATGCTCGTCCACCGTGACCACCACGTGATCCATCGACATCTTCAGTTTCTTGGCAGTGGCCTGGATGATGCGAATATTCGCCTGGTGCGGAATCAGCCAGTCGACATCGGATTTCTCCATGTTATTGGCAGCGAGCGTCTCGTCCACGATGCGGCCGAGTGTGTTGACCGCCATCTTGAACACCTCGTTACCCTGCATCTGAATATAGGCCTCACCGGCCTGTACGTGTCCGTAACCCTGGGAGATGCCACTCGGCACGGTCAATAAATGTTCGTAACTGCCATCAGCATGCAAATGCGTGGACAGGATACCGGGTTCGTCACTGGCCTCCAGCACCACCGCACCGGCGCCGTCACCGAACAGGATGGCAGTACCGCGGTCATTCCAGTTGACGATGCGTGACAACGTCTCGGCTCCGACCACCAGCGCGCACTTCGCGGCGCCGGTCTTGATGAATTTATCTGCCACACCGAGCGCATAGACAAAACCGGTGCACACTGCCTGGATATCGAATGCCGCGGTACCATGAATATCGAGGCGCTGCTGCAGCAGGCAGGCGGTACTCGGAAAGATGCGATCCGGCGTGGTGGTGGCAAACACGATCAGGTCGATCTGGCGCGGCGTTTTGCCGGCCGCCTTCATTGCACGCGTGGCCGCAATCTCGGCCAGGTCGCAGGTGGTCTCGTCTCCAGCGGCGATATGGCGCTTGTAGATGCCGGTTCGGTCGCGAATCCAGCTATCCGTGGTATCCATGATCTTTTCCAGATCATGGTTGGTCAGTGTCTTCTCGGGCAGATATCCGCCGGTACCGATGATGCGTGAATATTTCATTGTGCCTGCCTGTCTTGCTGACGTGTATCCAGTTGTGCACGAATGCGATCCGGAACGGCCTCCCGCACCTCCAGTATCGCGACCTTGATGGCATTGGAAAATGCCAGCGCATCCGCTCCACCGTGACTCTTGACCACAATGCCGTTCAGGCCCAGCAGACTGGCGCCATTATAGCGGCGTGGATCAAAGCGGCGGCGGAACGCCTTGAGCACCGGCATGGCAATCAGTGCGGCCATACGGGTAAAGAGATTACGTGTGAATTCCTGCTTGATAAAACTGGCGACCATTTTGGCCACACCTTCGCTGCTCTTCAGGGAGATATTGCCAACGAACCCGTCGCAGACAATGACATCGAACTGGCCCTTGAAGATGTCATCGCCCTCGGCAAAACCGGCATAGTTGAGGTGACTGTCGCCGATCAGCCTGGCTGCCTGCTTGACCTGTTCGTTGCCCTTGATCTCCTCCTCACCGATATTCAGCACACCGATGGCGGGGCTTGCCGTGCCATCGACGGACTCGGCGAGCACTGAGCCCATCAAGGCGAACTGGAACAGGTGTCCGGCATCGCAATCGACATTGGCACCGAGATCGAGCATCCAGGTGTGAGTGCGCTGGGTCGGCAGCGCAGTGCAAATAGCAGGCCGGTCAATACCCGGCAGCATCTTCAGCACGAAACGCGAGGTGGCCATAAGCGCGCCGGTATTGCCGGCACTGACACAGGCATCGGCTTCACCGGCCTTGACCAGGTTGAGCGCCACGCGCATGGAGGAATCTTTCTTGTTGCGCATCGCGCTGGATGGCGGCTCATCCATTTCCACCTGCTGGCTTGCATGCTGCACCCGCAAACGTTTGCTGTCGACGCCTGTCTGCCTGTCCAGCACTGCCTGCACAGCGGCAGCGTCACCTACCAGGATGATATTGACTTCGGAATAGGATTTGAGGGCATGCACGGCAGCGGGCACGACAACCTCACAGCCGACATCGCCGCCCATTGCGTCAAGCACAATCGTTACAGGCTTGGTCATGTCACGGGATCAGACAAGGCGGATGCAGGCACCCGGAACAAGCGGAACCGCGCCGGTGCGAGTATGCGAATACCCGGTCACGGCGCGTGCTTTCATCAGGACAGGGTCAATCAGTCCTGAGGTGTATTGATAACCTTGCGGCCCTTGTAAAAACCATCTGCACTGACGTGATGACGCAGGTGAGTTTCACCGGTGGTTGGCTCAATCGACAGTGTGCTTGCAGTCAGCTTGTCATGAGAGCGGCGCATGCCGCGCTTTGACGGCGTCTTGCGATTCTGCTGTACGGCCATATTCGTTTACTCCTTCACTACGGTTTCTGTTTCAATCCCGCCAGCATGGCAAACGGATTCTCCCGTTTTGCCGACTGCGGCGGCTGATAATCTTTTACAAATTCGTGGCACCTGCCGTCATCAGCATGCGCCGGTACCAGTGGCAACGCCAGCAGCACCTCGTCCGCCACGATCTCCGCAATGACCGTCGGTTCACTGCCAACCACCAGCGGCTCATAGCTTTCATGCAAACGCTGTGCATCTGCATGGTCCTGCACAATGCCGAGACGAAATTCCAGGTTCAGCGGCAAACCCATCGTGTCCAGGCAACGCTGGCACTGCAACTCGACTGCTCCGCGAATGGTACCGGCCATAAACCGGGTGCCGTCCGGACCCTTGCCCAGTTCCAGTTCAATCTGCAGTTCGCCTTTCGACGACTTCAGTGCAGGCAACACCCGCTCCAGCCGCACCAACGGCATGCTGCCTCGCAGCAGTCGCCCCGCCTCGGCAGTTGCCAGCAGGTCGAGCCGATCTGGCAGGTGGTCTATCATAACCCGCTTATGTTATCCGCCGCCCTCACCCCTGTCAAAACAATATCACTGAAAAACCGGGACTTTCCGGCCCGCAGTCACACTATTGACAGCTGATGCCAAAATCCGTACTTATCAGGCAGATACCCTTGGACCCGGGTCTGGCACAATCTCATCACCGGAGTTCGATTTGATCAGGAAAATCCTTATCGCCAATCGTGGCGAGATTGCCGTCCGCATCATCCGCGCCTGCGCGGAGGCCGGCATCATCTCGGTCGCCATCTACGCGGATGCCGACCGCCACGCCCTGCACGTCAAGAAGGCCGACGAGGCCTACAATATAGGGCCGGAATCCATTGCCGGCTACCTGAACGCGCACCGCATCGTCAATCTGGCCGTAGCCACCGGCTGTGATGCGGTGCATCCAGGTTATGGCTTCCTGTCGGAAAACCCGCTGCTGGCGGAGATCTGCGCGTTACGCAAGGTGCGCTTCATCGGACCAGACGCCAGCGTCATCCGGCAGATGGGCGACAAGGTCGCGGCACGCACCGCCATGCAGGCCGCCGGCATCCCGGTGGTACCGGGCAGTGACGGCAACCTTGCCAGCCTGGATGAGGCACTGGAAGTGGCAGCAAGCATCGGCTACCCGATAATGCTGAAGGCCACCTCCGGCGGTGGCGGGCGCGGTATCCGGCGCTGCAACAACAAAATGGAACTGCCCCGTAACTATGAACGGGTGCTATCGGAGGCCAGCAAGGCATTCGGGTCGGCGGACATCTT
>JAOUBY010000010.1 GCA_029860045.1 Gammaproteobacteria bacterium
GGAAGCGGTTGCCGGAAGCCGCAAAGGCGCCAGGAAATAAAGCACTCCCTAATGCATCCCATAGACTAATTAGGGTTCTATGTATTTATAGCGAACTATCTGATTACATGATTCTGTGCCCGGGAAGCAGGAGCAAAAGCTGATTTTTTCACCCGGCGGGGCTGGCTGAAGCAGCGCTGGAGGAGGTTGGTACGGGCGCAATCTCGACCTGCGTGCAAAAAGCGTAATACGTTGTATTATCTGAATAATTATACAGTTAATAGAGTATTGCGTATATTTCAATAGTACATGATTAATATGTTTGGTGTGCTTTGAGACGGGATATCACGCGCTTCCACAGTCTTTGCCCGGTGACTCTTTACGCCTGGGCGCAAGGTTGTTTTTTCAATCCTGTTTACGCTTGCGCGCACGAGGGTGTGCGGTGTCGTAGACCTGGGCCAGGTGCTGGAAGTCGAGGTGCGTGTAGATCTGGGTGGTGCTGATGTCGGCATGACCGAGCAATTCCTGCACCGCGCGCAGGTCGCCGCTGGACTCCAGCAGGTGGCTGGCAAATGAATGCCGCAGGGTGTGCGGGTGCAGGTCGCCGGGAATACCGCGCTTGCGGGCGCGCTGTTTGACCCGTTGTTGCACTGCGCGTGCGCTGAGTCGCCGACCGCTGCGCCCGGTGAAGATGGCCGCTTCGTCGGCGGCGGCAGTACGCACCGCAAGCCAGTCTTGCAGTGCGCGAACAGCCTTGGCGCCGACCGGCACCACGCGGGTCTTGGCGCCCTTGCCGGTGACGCGTACCACCTGTTCGTTGTAGTCGATGTCGCCGGTATCCAGCGAGACCAGCTCTCCCAGGCGCAGGCCGGAGGAGTACAGCAACTCCAGCATGGCGATATCGCGCAGGGTCAGCGGCTCGCGATCGGTGACACCGACCAGTTGCGTAACGTCATCGACGTTGAGGGTATCCGGCAGGTGGCGTTCGGTGCGCGGTGCGTGCACATCCAGGCCCGGGTTGGTGGTGGCGGCCTGCTCGCGCAACAGGTAGTTGAAGAAGCTGCGCAGGGCCGACAGGCGGCGCTGGATGCTGCGTCCGCTCAGGCCGCGGCGATGTGCCTGGGCGGCATAATGGCGCACCTGGCGGGTATCGAGTTGTTGCCAGGATGACACGTCATTATCCTGGCACCACGCCCAGCATTCGAGCAGATCGCGTCGGTAGTGTTTGACTGTATTGGCTGACAGGCGCCGTTCGGTCTGCAGATGATGCAGGAAACGCTCGATCCAGTCTGCTGACTCAGCTGCCACGGGGCAGGTCGGATCAGTCGGAATCCGTGTCCGCAGGGGCCATGACCCCGATCTTCTTGGAGTGCAGTGCCAGCAACATGCCCAGCAGTTCGCCGAGATGGGTCAGGAACAGCGTGCCCATGCCCGGGTGGAAGTGGCTGGCATTCTGGCTGCCGATGGCGAGCAGGCCAAATGCGCATTTCTGGCCCAGCGGGACCAGCGCGGCGGATTCAATTGCCTCGGACTGGTCACCGAACAGGTAGGTGAGCTGCGCGGGTTTGAAACGCCCGCACTGGGGTCGCGAGGACTTCAGAAATGATTCCAGGTGTTCGAGTTCAGGGGCTTCCGGGTTGAAGCTGTTGACGTCACATTCGCGGGCCAGCGGATCGGGGATGCCGGTCACGCGCAGGGTGACGGTATCGGCCTTGAATTCTCCCAGCAGGTTGTCGCGCAGGGTATCCAGCAGCTGTACCAGCGAGGTGGTGCTGATCAGCTCCAGCGTCAACTGGTGCATGCGCTCGTTGAGGCGGTTGTTGTCTCGCGCGACCTGTACCAGGTCCATGAGCTTGCGCTTGAGCTGGCTGTTCTGGTCACGCAGTATCTTGACCTGGTGTTCGACCAGCGAAACAGCTGGCCCGACACTGTGCGGGATCTCCAGGTCGGCCAGCAGGCTGGCGTTATTCTGGAAGAACTCCGGGTTTTCACGCAGGTAGTCTGCGACCGTCTTCTCATCCAGAGGCTGTGTCTCCGGGCGGGGCTGCTGTGATGACGTCATAGCTCGATTCGTCCCTGGTAAACGGTGGTGGCGGGCCCGGTCATCATAACCGGGCTGCCAGGCCCGGACCAGCTTACCACAAGTTCGCCGCCGTTCAGGATTACCCGGACCGTGCTGTCCAGCTCGCCCCAGCACTGCCCGATAACGGCTGCGGCACAGGCGCCACTGCCGCAGGCCAGGGTTTCACCGGCGCCGCGTTCATGGACGCGCAGGCGCACCGTGTCGCGATCAATGATCTGCATGAAGCCGGCATTGACGCGCTCGGGAAAGCGCGCGTGGTTTTCGATGCGTGGGCCCCATTCGGCGACCGGTGCGGTGCTGGCATCGTCCACGCGCAGTACGGCATGCGGGTTGCCCATTGATACCGCTCCGATCTCGATGCCCTGGTCGCCGAGATCGAGGGCATAACGGACGTCCTGCGCCGGGGCGATAAACGGAATCTCGGCGGGTACAAAGCGGGGTACGCCCATATCGACCGTGACCAGGCCGTCGTCATCACGCACCAGTTCCAGTGTGCCGTTCAGGGTTTCGACGCGTACCCGACGTTTGTCGGTCAGCCCGCGCTCGTTCACGAATTGCATGAAGCAGCGTGCCCCGTTGCCGCATTGCCCGACCTCGCCACCGTCCGCGTTGAATATGCGGTAGCGGAAGTCGCTATCCGGCCCGGTTGCTGCTTCCACCAGCAGCAACTGGTCGCAACCAATACCGAAATGCCGATCCGCCAGCATGCGCACCTGTGCCCGTGTCAACTCGACCGGCTGGCTGATGGCATCAATCACCACGAAATCGTTACCGAGCCCGTGCATCTTGGTGAATTCAAGGGTCATGGGCTACATCATGCCAGAGTTCGGCTGAAAATGAAGTGAGCTACGTTGAAAGGAAAATGTTACTCATGCACACGGCCGCGAAGAATACACAAGATCTTTACACAGTGATGTGCTCTGCAGTCCCTGCACGGGGCCAGTCCGTTAATAGGTGCCCCCGAGCGAGGCCTCCAGCCTGATTTCGATGCCCGGTGTGGCATCGAAATCGTCTTCATCCCGGAACGCGAGCTGGGGATTGACCTCGTAGAAGAGCCACTTGCGCCAGATGCGTTGCCGGTAACGAACCCGCAGGGTGGTGCTTTCCAGGTGAAAGTCCGGCCGGCTGTTGAATACATTGAACCACTGGTAATCGATGCCCGCACGGCTTTTCAGTCGTTGCGTCAGGGTTGGTGTGACTGCCAGCTGGAACCCTTCCTCATCGAAGTCCTGCTCATTCCAGCGCAGGTCGGTGGTGGCGCGAACAAACAGGTCTTCCCTGAGCAGTCGCTCGAAATCGAAACGGGTGCGTGACTCCCAGCCGAGGTCGGCATACCAGCGTACCTGCTCGGTGAAACGCATCTGCCAGGTGTCAAAGGCCCATGTCCTTCTATAGCGCGGGCCAATGAAAAAATCGATCGCGTGATCGTCACCGCTCTTGAGGCCGGCGGTGAGACTGAGATTGAGTTTGTCCCTGGCGCGCAGGAAGTATTGCAGGCCGACCGCCGTGGTATCGTTCCGGGCTGTCCCGGCATCGGAAAACGTTTCCTGGTCCAGGATGCTTTCCTCATCTTCGCTGGTATCAGCGATAACCAGCCGCAGTTTCTTGCTGAGCCGTGGTAGCCAGAGCCTGGCATTGATCCTGAGCCGTGTCTCGGCCGGCTCGCCTTCTTCAATAAAAATACTCGGGGTCAGGCGGATGCGCGAACGGGCTTCCTCGGCAACGTAGCGCTCGTCACCGAAAAACGCGTCGAACCACCTGGCGGCATCATTGACCGATCGACTCATGGCCTCCTGTGCCAGGTCGACGCCGGTGGGTTCGGTCGGTTCGAGGTGCAGGTCCGGTGCGGGAGTTTCTGCCCACAACGTGTCCGGTAACCAGCAGAAGACCAGGGCAGACAGGAAGATCACCAGCGCGGCAATCGACGGTTGATGATGTCTGTCCCTGTTGCTCATTGCGCGGAAGGGTGGTTACCCGGGCAGCAGGTGCTCACCGCGGGTCAGGTCTTCGATAGTTTCGCGGTCGCGGATGATATGAACCCGGTCGCCGTCCACCATTATCTCCGCAGCACGCGGCCGCGAGTTGTAGTTGGAGCTCATGGTAAAGCCATAGGCACCCGCGGAGCGCACGGCAAGCAGCTCGCCCTCGATGACATTGAGCACGCGGTTTTTACCGAGAAAATCACCGGTCTCGCATACCGGGCCGACAATGTCGTAGACCTGTGCGTCTCCGGCGTGCGGTTCAAGCGGAACGATATCGTGCCAGGCGTCATACAGGGCCGGGCGCTGCAGGTCATTCATCGCAGCATCCACGATGGCAAAATTTTTGTGTGCCGTGTGCTTCAGGTATTCCACGCGGGTGAGCAGCACGCCGGCATTGCCGGCAATTGCGCGGCCCGGTTCCAGCAGCAGTTCCAGTGAGCGGTCGGATAACTGCTCTAGCAGCGCATGTACATAGGTGTCAGGCGGCGGCGGCGCATCACTCTCCTTGTAGGCAATACCCAGGCCACCGCCAAGGTCGATGTGTCGCAGGCTGATGCCGGCCTCCTGCAGGCGGTCAACCAGTTCGAGCACGCGTGCCAGCGCATCGACGAACGGTTCCACCGTGGTCAGTTGCGAGCCGATGTGGCAGTCGATCCCGGTGACTTGCAGGTGCGGCAGTTCGGCAGCCGCCCGGAAGGCGTCAAGCGCGGTGTCCACGGCAATGCCGAACTTGTTGTCGCGCAGTCCGGTGGAGATGTAGGGATGTGTCTTTGCGTCGACGTCCGGGTTCACGCGCAGTGATACCGGGGCGCGTAGTCCGAGCGCGCCGGCGACATCGTTAAGTCGCCGGAGTTCTGATTCGGATTCCACGTTGAAGCAGCGGATGCCGGCCTCCAGTGCCACGCGCATTTCATCAGAGCGCTTGCCGACCCCGGAGAACACCACGCGCGAGGGGTCACCCCCGGCCAGCAGCACGCGCTGCAGCTCACCGACCGAGACGATGTCGAAACCGGAACCGAGCCTTGCCAGTATTTGCAGGATGGCCAGACTGGAATTGGCCTTGACGGCGTAACAGACCAGGTGTGGCTGTTGCGCGAGTGCCTCGTCGAAGACGCGCCAGTGGCGTTCAATAGTGGCACGCGAATACACGTAACAGGGGGTGCCGAATTTTGCAGCGATCCCGGCGAGCGCAACGTCCTCCCCGTACAGGCGGCCGTCCCGGTAGTTGAAGTGATCCATGGCGGCTCAGCGATCCTGTTGTTCTGGCGGGTCCGGTTGCGGCGGCGAGGGCAGGTACAACTCGCCACTCTGACCGCAGGCGGCCAGTACGACACACAGGCCGATCAGGATCGGCAGGATGTTCAGATTGCGGGTAGGCATGACAGTATCCTGTTAACAGGCAGCCAGTATACGTGGGCTGCCGCGCAAACCCAATGTACCTGGCAGGACTGCCGGGTGAAATAGGCACGGGTCCTGATGCATACTGGCGGGCATGGATATGCCCTTGCTTAATGCCGTCGAGATCAACCCGCCGGGTACACCGAATGCCTGCATCATCTGGTTGCACGGGCTTGGCGCCGACGGACATGATTTTGAGCCGCTGATTCCGCAGCTGGACATTGTCCGGGAGTACGGAGTGCGCGTGGTGCTGCCGCATGCACCGCGCCGCCCGGTGACAATCAATGGTGGCATGGTGATGCCGGCCTGGTATGACATCCTGGCGCCCGATTTTCGGCGCGGCGAGGATGACGCTGGCATCCGGCAGTCACAGCAGCGCTTGCATGCATTGATCGAACGCGAGATTGCTGCGGGTATTGCGCCACAGCGAATTATTCTTGCCGGTTTTTCCCAGGGCGGCGCCATTGTGCTGCATACCGGTTTGCGTTATCCGCAGCCGCTGGGTGGCATCCTGGCGCTGTCTTGCTACCTGCCATTGAATGAATCGCTGGCCACCGAGGCAGCTGCCGCCAACGCACAGATCGCGCTGATGATGGCGCATGGTAGCGCCGACCCCGTGGTGCCGCTGGCACTGGCGGAGCAATCGCGCGACCTGTTACGCGAGCAGGGTTATGCAGTGGAGTGGCACAGCTATCCCATGCAGCATGCGCTCTGTGCCGAGGAAATGCGGGATATGCGTGCGTGGCTGGTGTCGCGCCTGGCAGAAGGCTAGATCGCGATCGAGCGTCCGCTGTCGTTGATGCGTGCTTCTGCCAGCGCTGACTCGGCGCGCTCCAGCAGGTCGGCAGAAGAATCGTTTTTCTGGCACTGGGTAATGCCGTAGCAGGCCTGCAGACTGTCATCTGAAGACGCATTCAGGTGTTCCACGTGTTCATCCAGCTTTTCCACCAGTTGCAGTGCAGCATCCTGGGTAGTTTCCTGCAGGATCAGGATGAAGTCGTGGGCGTCGTTGCAACCCACCAGGTCAGCCCAGCGTGTCTGGTCCTTGAGCACCGCGACGGCGCGTTGCAGCGCCTGGTCACGTGCGGATTCGGGCTCGCTGCTGATACCCATGGTGACGATTGACAGCGGGCTGTTATAGCGTCGGCTGCGTGCCACCAGTGGTTCCATCGAAACGAGGATGCCATTACGGCTGAGCAGGCTGGGCAGGTGTCCGTCACGGATGGACTGCTCGCTGAGTTCGCCGGCCAGTGCATCACATGACTTGCGCAGGCGTATCTGTTCGGTGATGTCGGTGTAAAACCGGGCCATGCTACCCGGTGCGTCATCAATGGTAACCGTCTCTACCGTCAACCAGCGTTCGTCGCCTTCTGCCGTGATCCAGTGGATTACCGTGCCGCTTCCAAGCAGCGGCGCAATCAGGTCGTCGGGTTGCGCACTGCCCGTTATATTTTCCGCGCTGGTACCCACCAGTGTGGCAAAGGCACTGTTGCAGGCGCGTATCCGTCCATCACTGGCTTGTAGCAGCATGGCCACAGGGCAGCTATCCAGCAGGGTCAGGGCTTCGTTCAGGACAATGTCTTTCATGATGTTAACCGGCCTGGCAGTTCATTAACGGGTCAGTCGCTGCCGAGCTGCAGCTATTGCTGCTGTCACCTGCGCTGGTGCTGTGCCGCCCGCGTGGTTGCGTGCCGCCATGGAGCCCGTCAGTGACAGTACCTCGAAGACATCGGCCTCAATCGAGCCGGAGAACGTTTGTAATTGCTCAAGGGTCATTTCGGAAAGGTCCTTGCCCTCGTCGATACCGAAGCGTACCGCGCGCCCGACAATTTCATGCGCATCACGGAACGCGATGCCCTTGCGCACCAGGTAGTCAGCCAGGTCTGTGGCTGTGGAAAAACCCTGCTGTGCGGCGGCCGCCATGGCAGTGTGGTTGACCTCGATGGCCGGGACCATGTCGGCGAACACCCGCAATGAGCCGGCCAGCGTGTCAACGCTGTCGAACAGGGGCTCCTTGTCCTCCTGGTTGTCCTTGTTATAGGCCAGTGGCTGACCCTTCATCAGCATCAGCAAGCTGATCAGGTGACCGGTGACCCGTCCGCTCTTGCCGCGTACCAGTTCCGGCACGTCCGGGTTTTTCTTTTGTGGCATGATGCTGGAGCCAGTGCAGAAGCGGTCCGGCAGTTCAATAAAGTTGAACTGTGCCGATGACCAGAGTATCAGTTCCTCGGAAAAGCGTGACAGGTGCATCATGATCAGCGACGCCGCTGCGCAGAATTCAATCACGAAGTCGCGGTCGCTAACGGCGTCCAGCGAGTTGCCGGCCGGTGCATCGAAGCCCAGCAGTTGCGCACTGTATGCACGGTCTATCGGGAAACTGGTGCCGGCCAGCGCAGCTGCGCCCAGCGGCATGACATTGACCCGTTTGCGGCAGTCCAGCAGGCGTTCATGATCGCGTGCCAGCATCGCCTCCCAGGCCAGCATGTGATGCCCGAAGCTGATCGGCATGGCCACCTGCAGGTGAGTGAAGCCCGGCATGATGGTATCGGCCTCGCGCTCGGCGACGTCGACCAGCGCCGTTTGCAGCCGGTGCAGGACCGTGCAGAGTGCATCGATTTCATCGCGCAGGTAGAGGCGCAGGTCGGTGGCGACCTGGTCGTTACGCGAACGTCCGGTGTGCAGTTTCTTGCCGGTCTCGCCGACACGCTCGATCAGGCGCGCCTCGATGTTCATGTGGATGTCTTCCAGCGCCACCGACCAGTCAAATTCGCCGCGCTCGATTTCGGCCTGGATATCCTCCAGCCCGGCGCTGATGGTGCCGGCCTCGTCAGCGCTGATGATGCCGACATGGGCGAGCATGCGGGCGTGTGCGATCGAGCCCGCGATGTCCTGGCGATACAGGCGATGGTCAAAGCGGATAGAGGCAGTGAATTCCTCGACGAAGGCGTCGGTGGACTCGGTAAAACGTCCACCCCAGGGTTTCGCTGCAGGTTTGCTGTCGGTCATGGTCAGGTCGGGCCGTTCAAAGTGCGTGCAGTATATCGAATCCCCGCCGGGAATGCGTTTGCAGGATGTGAATACGGTAACAGACTACTATAGAAATGGTCGCGATACTTGCAAGTCCCTAATACAGGAATGAAACTCGCATTATGAGCAACACCGCGAAATCACGGCAGCAAGGCATCGAGTCGCTGGAGCAGTTCTTCCTGCCCAGCTTCTGTGAGGTGCGCATGGTGTTTGCGGTAGTGGTCATTGCCGAGCTGCTGGCCTTTATGCTGACGCTGGTCAGTCCCGGCGTCATCGAGGACCCCTGGGGCAACCTCGGCCTGATCTCGGTGTTCATGCAGTGGATTGCGCTGACCAGCGCGGTGGTACTGTGTATTGGCCGACCGCTGCTGTCGCGCCTTGGCAATGCGGCTGCGGCCATCGTCAGCTACCTGCTGGTGCTGGTGGTGACCGCCGTGGTCAGCGAGCTGGCGTTCTGGCTGATGCAGCGCAGCACGCTCTTCCCGAACCTGTCAGAAGGTGATCATGCCATCTTCCTGCTTCGTAGCCTGACCATCAGCACCGTGGTGGCGGCCATCGTGCTGCGTTACCTGTATGTGCAATTCCAGTGGCGCCAGAAACTCAAGGCAGAGGCGACGGCGCGTATCCAGGCATTGCAGGCACGTATCCGCCCGCACTTCCTGTTCAACAGCATGAATACCATTGCGGCGCTGACGCGTTCGGATCCCGCGACCGCCGAGTCGGCCATCGAGGACCTGTCAGACCTGTTCCGTGCCTCGCTGAACAGTGCGCCCGGGCAAACCACGCTCGGTGATGAGCTCACGCTGGCGCGTCGCTATCTGAACATCGAGTCCCTGCGCCTCGGCGAACGCCTGGCCGTGAACTGGGACATGGACAATGTTTCCCTGCAACAGGCGGTACCACCACTGATCCTGCAACCCTTGCTGGAAAATGCCATCTACCACGGTATCGAGCCACTGCCTGCAGGGGGGTGTATCACGGTCAGCGGCAGGGCGGATGACAAGGGCCTGACAATCACCATCAGCAACCCGGTCGCAGCGGGTGGAGTGCGCTCGCAGCACGAGGGCAATCACATCGCCCAGGAAAATATCCGTCAGCGCCTGCAAATTGAATTCGGCAACCGGGCCGGGCTGGAAAACCGCCAGCACGACGGCATGCATGCTGTGGTGCTGACGATACCGGCGACGGGTGTGACATGAAAATCCTGATCGTTGATGACGAGGCGCTGGCGCGTGACCGTCTGCGTCAGCTGGTGGACGAGATCGACGGCTGCACGGTGTGCGCCGAGGCCGTCAACGGCGACGATGCGCTGGAGTGCGTCGCACAATACCAGCCGGATGTGCTGTTGCTCGATATCCGTATGCCCGGTATGGATGGCCTGGAGGCGGCGCGTCACCTGCAGGCACTGGAGCATCCGCCGGCGATCATCTTTACCACGGCCTACAATGACTACGCCCTGCAGGCCTTTGAGGCGCATGCCGTGGATTACCTGATGAAGCCGGTGCGCAGCGAGCGCCTTGCCGAGGCATTGCAGCATGCGCGCCGCCTGACGCGAGTGCAGGCAGCTGCCCTGCAGGAGGCCGATGTTGAAGGTGCAGTGCGGGAACGCATCTGTGTCAATGTGCGCGGCAGCCTGCAGCTGATCCCGGTTACTGAAATCCGTTATTTTCTGGCAGACCAGAAATACGTCACCGTGTGCGCTGCCGATGGCAAGCTGCTGACCGAGGAGACCCTGAAGTTGCTGGAGCAGGAATTTGCCGACCGGTTCGTGCGCATTCATCGCAATGCGCTGGTCGCCCGGCAATACATCACCGGTATCGACAAGGACGAGGAGGGCCATGCGCGGGTCGTGCTGGCCGGGACTGACGACACGCTGGAAATCAGCCGCCGTCACCTCGCGGACATCCGCAAGCTGGTACGGGCGCTGTAGTTACCAGCTAGTTGCGCCCGGGGTCGTCGCAGCCGGCATATTTCACCGTGCTGTCCGGGTCACGAATTCTCAGCAGCGCGGTATCGATGCAGGCATCCAGGTAGCCGCCAAACAACTCCGGTGTATTGATGCCCACTATGCGCCCCGCCACTTCCCGGCCGCTGCCATCGATAAACACGATGGTCGGTGTCAGCCAGGCCTTGTAACGGCCGGCGATCTCGTCCACCGCATGGCGCTGGCCGTCAAAGTCGGTGACCCGGGAGCCATCATCCAGTATCAGCCGGCGGATGATGACCCTGTCGGTGTACTCGCCGCTGATCAGCATGGGGCCAAGAAAATCCTGCTCCAGCTGTCGGCAATACGGGCAGTCGATGGCGCTGAAGGTCAGCATGATCGGTAATTGCCGTTGCTGCGCGCGCACGCCGTCTTGTTGCAGGCTGTCACTGACCGGAACGTCGAATTCGGCCTGCGCGCTGCAGACGATCCAGAATAAGGCCCAAACGGTGAGTACGGGATTGTATAATCGTCGTTTCATCATTCCATTAAGAGGTTGGACCGCAAGCAATGTCAACCAGTTCACTACGTATTGCGACCCGTAAAAGTCCGCTGGCCCTGTGGCAGGCCGAGCATGTGCGTGCACGTTTGCAGGAGGCACACCCGGGACTGGTAGTGGAACTGCTCACCATGAGTACACAGGGTGACCGGATACTGGACAGCCCGCTGGCAAAGATCGGCGGCAAGGGCCTGTTCGTGAAGGAGCTGGAACAGGGCATGCTGACCGGGGATGCCGACATAGCCGTGCATTCCATGAAGGACGTGCCGGCCGAGCTGCCGGATGGGCTGGAGATCGGCGCCATTCTTGAGCGCGAGGATCCGCAGGATGCGTTCGTGTCCAACCACTACGCGAATGTCGATGCGCTCCCGCAGGGTGCGCGTGTCGGCACCTCCAGCCTGCGTCGCCAGTGCCAGTTGCGTGCGCGGCGCCCGGATCTCGAAATCCTCGACCTGCGCGGTAATGTCGGCACACGACTGGGCAAGCTGGATGCCGGTGACTATGACGCCATCGTGCTGGCCTGCGCCGGGCTGAAACGCCTTGGCCTGGGCGAACGTATTACTGCAGCATTCTCCCCCGAGACCATGCTGCCGGCCATTGCGCAGGGTGTGATCGGTATCGAGTGCCGCAGTGACGATGTGTGGGTGGCCGGGCTGATCGATGTATTGAACGACCCGCACACCGCGATCCGTACGCAGGCGGAGCGCGCCATGAATGCGCGTCTTGCCGGCGGCTGCCAGGCGCCGGTCGCCGGGTTTTCCGAACTTGTCGACGGTACGCTGGAGCTGCGCGGCCTGGTCGGCCGTCCCGATGGCAGTGACATCATTCACGGCGCGATCAGCGGCCCTGCGGACGATGCCGTGGCACTGGGGCGCGAGCTGGCCGAGGACCTGCTGGGGCGCGGCGCCGATGTCATCCTGAACGAGTTGCTGGGTGACTAGCGTCCTGGTTACCCGTCCGGCCGGTCAGGCAGACGGTCTGTGTGAGCGCATCACTGCACTGGGGCATGAGCCCATTCATCTTCCCTCCATCGAGATCGCTGAACCCGAAGACAGTGCTGCGCTGGATGCATTCGTCAAACGGATGGATCACTGCGACCTCGTGGTACTGGTCAGTGTCAACGCGGTACACATGGGGCTTGCAAAGATCCTGCAACAGCGCGACTGGCCGCAACACACACAGTTGGCTGCCGTGGGCCCCACTTCAACTGCAGCCGTTGCGGCGCTGGGGCTGCATGTTGATCACGTGCCGGAACACGAATTCAGCAGTGAAGGTTTACTGGCGCTGCCCGCATTGCAGGACATGCAGGGCAAGCAGGTTGCCATCCTGCGCGGCAACGGCGGACGTAACGCCCTGTCTGAAGCCCTTGCTGCGCGTGGTGCGCAGGTGGAGTACGTCGAGGTGTACCGGCGCGTGTGCCCGCGGGGTTTGGCAGAGCAACTGCAACAACTGTTGCAGGATCACGCGCTGGACGTAATCACCGCGACCAGCAACGAGACCCTGCAGAACCTTTACGACATGGCCGGTAGCGCAGGTCAGTCGTTGCTGCGTAATATCCCACTGGTGGTGGCTAGCCGACGCCAGGCCGCGCTGGCCGCGCAACTCGGCTTCACACAGGGCGCGGTGATCGCCGGACACGCGAGTGATGAGGCGATGGTGGCGAGTGTGAAGCAAATTGTTTAGCCATAAAATATCATGAACATAATTTCATTCACGCAATTTGCGTTACTTTTCATTGCGGTAATTGTTTTGCATGTGGTCTGGGCTAAATACAGGATAAAACAATGGGCGTTACGTAATGATTACGTTATCAACAAATGCAAAATTTGCCTTACAGATATAGGGCCCTTTTCATACTTTGGAACAAGTGGCGGTCAATCTGTTTTCAAAGTAGAAGCAGTGAATTCTGAAGGAGAAATTGAAAAAGGCTATGCGCGCGCTGGCGGTTTCTTTTTTGGATTATTGAGAAAACGTGTTGAGGTGAAGTGGGATAGAAAACCGTTGGGCGAATAATCGTTTGCCAGGGCCGTCAATTTTATGCATGGAATCGCGCCTTCATCGCTAATGCGCATCCCTGCGCTACGCGATGTACCTACATCCGTGTAGGCAAAGGCGCTCCTGCAATTAATCGTCGTTCCTTGCGCCTTGGCGC
The DNA here is from genome assembly GCA_029860045.1 of Gammaproteobacteria bacterium. Lineage (GTDB taxonomy): Bacteria > Pseudomonadota > Gammaproteobacteria > UBA9214 > UBA9214 > UBA9214. Next base: position 13,105 of record JAOUBY010000010.1, read on the forward strand.
GAGCTTATTTTAGTTACAAAGTGCCAATCAAAAACTAATCACGCTTCAGACCCTTGATGCTCTCTGCCATGGCGGCGTACTCGAAGGCATCCGAGAAGAAGCGTGATGCATCGAGTTCGTGCTGCATGAACAGGCTGTGTCCGGCATGCACCATCACCGGTGGGCCGCTCATGTAAATGTCGTGTTCGGACAGATCCGGGTACTGTTTGACCACGGCATCAGTGACCAGGCCGGTTTCTCCGGTCCATTCGTCTTCCGCCATTGGGTCGGACAGCACCGGGGTGTAGCTGAAGTTCGGGTGTTCCCTGAGCCACTGCTGCGGCAGTACATCAAGGTACAGGTCGCGCACGGCGCGTACACCCCAGAACAGGTGCATGGGCTTGTCGATACCGGTTTCAAACGCGTGTTCCAGGATACCCTTGATCGGCGCGAAGCCGGTGCCGCCGCCGATCAGGATAGCGGGACGGTCCGAGTCCTCGCGCAGGAAGAAGGTGCCCAGTGGCCCGCGAATGCGCCACATGGCCTTTTCCTTCATGCTGTGAAATACCTGGTCGGTAAACAGGCCACCTTCCACGAAGCGGATATGCAGTTCGACGAATTCATCGTCATGCGGTGCATTGGCAATCGAGAAGGCGCGCGGCTCGTGGTCCTTGATCAGCACGTCGATGTACTGGCCGGCGAGAAACTGCATGCGTTCCGTGGCCGGCAGCTTCAGGTAAATGCGGATGACATCGTGCGCCAGGTGCTCGAGTTTCTGCACACGGCAGGGCAGGGTCTTGACCTCGATGTCGCGCGCGGCATCGACTTCGCGCACCACGATTTCAAGGTCGCTGGCTGGCCGCGCCTGGCAGAACAGCGCCCTGTGTGTGGCCCTGTCGGTCTCGTTCAGCGCCGGTGGCGGGCCGTCGGGATAGCCCACCGTGCCGGTTGCCAGCGTGCCCATGCAGGAACCGCAGGCGCCATTGCGACAGCCGTATGGCAGAATAACGCCCTGGCGCAGCGCGGCATCCAGCACGCTTTCGTTTTCATCAACGGAAAAGCGGTGACCGCTGGACTGTATGGTGACCGTGTAGGGCATGGTGCTGCAAGAACCTTATACAAGAGGATGGGCATTGTCGCTGATCTGGTATGGAAGATAAACCGGGAAACTCTGTGCTTATCGTTGGTTGCGGCTACATTGGCCGGCGTGTGGCGGCACTGTTAACGGCGCAGCAGTGCGCGGTAACGGGCATGGTGCGCAGCCCGGAGAGCGTTGCGGCGCTAAAGGCAACTGGTATCGATGGTCTTTGTGCAGACCTTGATGCCGGGCTTCCCGATATCTCTGCTGATGAGATTTACTACTTTGCGCCACCGCCCCGCGATGGCGACCGGGATACGCGCATGTCACATTTCCTTGCCGCGATCACAACAGCGCCACGACGCATCGTATATATCAGTACCAGTGCCGTGTACGGCGATTGCAGCGGTGCCTGGATTACGGAACAGCAGCCAGTCAGTCCTACCACTGGCCGGGGCCGGCGACGGCTGGATGCCGAGCGCCAGTTGATTGCATGGTCTGAGGCGAATGATGCGCAATGGCTCATCCTGCGCGTGCCCGGCATTTACGGTCCGGGCAAGTTGCCGCTGGCGCGCCTGCGCAAGGGCTTGCCGGTGTTGCGCGAGGCGGATGCGCCGTGGACCAACCGGATTCACGGTGATGACCTTGCTGCGATTTGTGTGGCTGCCATGCAGTCGGCCCATGCGAACACGGTGTACAACGTCAGCGACGGACACCCCAGTAACATGACGGATTACTTCTTTCGTGTTGCCGATGCCGCTGGCTTGCCACACCCCCCGCAGGTGTCGCCTGCCGAGGCCGAGACGGCATTGTCTGCCGGTATGTTGTCATTTCTCAACGATTCGCGGCGCATGAACAACGACAAGTTGCTACGTGAGCTGGATATCAGTTTGCAGTACCCGGAGCTGGCCGCGGGTCTGAAATCCTGCTTTACAGACTGAATTCGGCGACCACCGGCGTGTGGTCGGACGGGCGTTCCAGCCGGCGTGGTTCCTTGTCGATAGTGCACGATAGGCACTGTTCAGCCAGTGCGGGGCTGGCCAGTATCAGGTCAATACGCAGCCCCCGGTTACGCCGAAAGCCGGCGGCGCGATAATCCCACCAGCTGAAACTGTTCTCTTCCTGTGTGAACTGGCGAAACGTGTCGCTCAGGCCCAGATCAAGGATCTTCTGCAGGGCCTGGCGTTCCGGTGTGCTGCACAGGATGCGCTCATGCCAGGCCTCCGGATCATGCACGTCACGGTCATCGGGGGCGATGTTGAAATCACCGACGGTGACGAAACGCTCATGTGTCTTGAGCTGGTCGGCAATGTGATCGGTGATCTTTTCCAGCCAGTGCAGCTTGTGGGCGTATTTCTCGCTACCGACTTCCTGTCCGTTGACGACATACAGGTCGAGGATGCGCACGCCATTGATGGTGGCGCCGAGGATGCGCCGCTGTGGATCGTCGAGCCCCGGCACATCGGTAACCACGTCACTGGCTTCACTCTTGCTGATGATCGCGACGCCGTTGTAGGTCTTTTGCCCCGAGAACACGACGTGATAACCGGCCGCACGGATTTCATCCGCCGGAAAATTCTCGTCGGTCAGCTTGGTTTCCTGCAGGCACAGCACATCTACTTCACTTATGGCCAGCCAGTCGAGTACCTGCGGCAGGCGGACCTTGAGGGAATTGACGTTCCAGGTGGCTATTTTCATGAAAGAACCTACGCGGCCAGTCCGGAATGTCTGAGCAGCGCGTCGATCTGCGGTTCGCGGCCGCGGAATTCCACGAACAGTTCCATGGGTTCGCGTGAGCCACCCTGTTCAAGGATGCTGTGCAGGAATTTGTTGCCGGTGTCGCGGTTAAAGATGCCGGTTTCCTCGAAAGCGGAGAAGGCATCGGCAGACAGCACCTCTGCCCACTTGTAGCTGTAGTAGCCGGCCGCATAACCGCCGCCGAAGATGTGCGTGAAGCCATTCTCGAAGCGGTTAAATTCAGGTGGCTGGACCACGGCAACCTGTTTGCGCACGTCTTCCAGTGTTTCATGGATGCGTGCGCCTTGCTTGCTGTCGTAGTCGCGGTGCATGTGGAAATCAAACAGCGCAAATTCCAGCTGGCGCAGCATCTGCATCGCGGACTGGAAATTCTTTGCCTTGTGCATGCGCTGGTACAGTTCCTCCGGGATTTTTTCTCCGCTCTGGTAGTGACCCGCAATCAGGTCCAGCGCGTCGCGCTCCCAGCACCAGTTTTCCATGAACTGGCTGGGTAGTTCCACCGCATCCCACGCCACACCGTTGATGCCGGATACGCCGGCGTGGTCGATCTGTGTGAGCATGTGCTGCAGGCCGTGACCGAATTCGTGGAACAGGGTGATGACCTCGTCATGCGTGAACAATGCAGGGTCATCGCCAATCGGCGGCGAGAAATTACAGGTGAGGTAGGCTACCGGCGTCTGTATGCCATCAGCTTTTCTCCGGCGGCATACGCATTCGTCCATCCATGCGCCGCCACGTTTGTGGGGTCGTGCATAGAGGTCAAGATAGAACTCGCCCCGGGTGTTACCCGTAGCGTCGTTGATGCGATAGAAACGCACGTCCTCATGCCAGGTGTCGATACCTTCAACTGCATTGATCTGTAGCCCGTACAGGCGCTCCACGATGGCAAACAGTCCGCTGACCACGCGTGGTTCCGGAAACCACGGTTTCAGTTCTTCCTGTGAAATGGAATATTTCTGCTGGCGCAACTGTTCCGAGTAGTACGGAATATCCCAGGCCTGCAGGTCTTCAAAGCCCTGTGTCGCGGCGAACTTGCTGACCTCTTCCAGTTCCAGTTCGCCGGCCGCCTTTGAGCGTTCCGCGAGGTCATTGAGGAAGCTGATCACCTGGTCGGTCGTTTCGGCCATCTTGGTAGCCAGCGAGCGTTCCGCGTAATTGTTGAAACCCAGTAACTGCGCAGCCTCGTGACGCAGTGCCATGATCTGCTGCATGTTAGCGCCGTTGTCATACACTCCTGCAGTCGGCCCGTTTTCCGATGCGCGGGTGACATAGGCAGTGTACAGCTCTTCACGCAATGCCCGGTTTTCAGAATAGATCATTACCGGGTAATAGGACGGAAATTCCAGCGTGAACACCCAGCCGTCCAGTTCGCGCTGTTCTGCGGTCTGGCGCGCCAGCGAACGTGCACTCTCCGGTAATCCGGCAAGCAGTTGTTCATCGGTGATCTGCTTGTGCCATGCGGTGGTGGCATCCAGTACATTGTCGCTGTACTTCGAGGACAGCTTCGAGAGTTCCTGCATGATTTCCTTGTAGCGATCGCGCTGCGCCTGTTCCAGTTCAATGCCGGACAGACGGAAATCGCGCAGTGCGTTATCGATGACCTTGCGCTGCGCGGTATCCATGCGCCGGTATTCCTCTCCCTCGGCGATCTGCCGGAACGCCCTGTACAGGCCCTCGTGCTGGCCCAGTTCGGTGCCGTACTCGCTTAGCAACGGCAGGCATTCATTGTAGACCGCGCGCAGTGCATCCGTGTTGAGCACGGCATTCAGGTGACCGACAGGAGACCAGGCACGGCTGAGGCGGTCGTCCATGGCCTCCAGCGGCGCGACCAGGTTGTCCCAGTCATAGCTGTTATTTTCCGACAGCAGTTTTTCAACCAGGGCGCGGCCTTCAGCAAGTAATTGCTCGACGGCAGGTTTGACATGCTCCGGCCGGATGTCTGAAAAGCGCGGCAATCCGCCGTCGTTTAACAGGGGATTTGACATTCCTGAATTACCTCTCTGAAATTGTGTTTGTTCAAGCGATCAGGCGCAGACTTTAGCATGGTGAACTTGCCAGCGCCTACAGATTACCGGTAACGTTGCGTGCAACAATTAGCCATTGCGGGAGCGCCTTGCAGGCGCGATTTGTTCGATAGCCGATCTATCGCGCCTGCAAGGCGCGCCTGCAATTTTCGAAGTACATAATCCACAGGTATTTTCTTGTGACAATCAGGACCTTTGAAACAATCGTGCCGTCTATTGACCCGACTGCCTATGTGGATGACGCGGCACTGGTGCTGGGTGATGTCACGCTGGCCGAGGATGTTTCGCTCTGGCCGCAGGTCGTTGCGCGTGGCGATGTGAACTCGATTGAGGTCGGTGCACGCACCAACATCCAGGATGGCACCATCCTGCATGTCAGCCATGACAGTGAGTTTGCCCTCGGCGGTTTTCCGCTGCGCATCGGTGCGGACATCACGGTCGGACACCAGGCCATCCTGCATGGTTGCACCATCGAGGATAGTTGCCTGATTGGTATGGCGGCCACCGTGATGGACGGTGCCATTGTGCGCTCCGGCGCCATTGTCGGCGCTGGTAGCCTGGTGCCACCCGGGCATGACCTGGAAGGCGGTTACCTGTGGGTGGGCTCACCGGCGCGCAAGGTGCGGCCATTGCGTGACAAGGAGATCGGCTTCCTGGAGTATTCGGCGAAACATTACGTGGAGCTGAAGAACCGCCACATGGCGGGCAAATAATCTGCCATTTGATTGCCGTAGGAGCGCCTTGCAGGCGCGATGGTAGCTTGGTTTGACCACATCGCGCCTGCAAGGCGCTCCTACAAAATTCTGTTGCTCTGCAGTTGCAAGTCAGCCTTCCCTCAGCGCCGTAATCACCGGCGCGGTGTCCGGTCGTACCTTGCGCCACAGGTAAAACGATTCCGCCGCCTGTTCCACCAGCATGCCCAGGCCATCCATAACCTGCTGCGCGCCCTGAACCTGCGCCCAGGCCATGAACGCGGTGGGTTCGCTACCGTACATCATGTCGTAACAGCAGGTATCCGGCGTGACTACGCTGCCTGCGATGGCGGGGACAGCACCAGACAGGCTGGCCGCGGTGGCATTGATGATGAGGTCAAAGGTTTGCCCGGTAACATCATCCAGTCCGCAACCTTCGATGTGGCCCAGCGTGCAGAAGTGTTGCGCCAGAGCCACCGCCTTGTCCGCGGTGCGGTTGGCGATGACCAGCAGGGCCGGTTGTTCCTGCAATAACGGCTCGATTACACCGCGCGCGGCACCGCCGGCACCCAGTAACAGCAGGCGTTTGCCCTTAAGGGTGATGCCGTGATTGCTGCACAGGTCATGCACCAGCCCGACGCCATCGGTGTTATCGCCAAAGTGTGCGCCGGAAGGGTCCAGCACCAGCGTATTGACCGCGCCTGCATGCTCGGCGCGCGTGCTGCGTGTGCTGGCGAGTTGCCATGCCTCTTGCTTGAGCGGTACGGTGATGTTCAGTCCCTTGCCGCCACGGCTTACGAAATCCGCTACTGCCGCGTTAAACGTGCCGGGCTCGACAAGGATGGCGCTGTAGTCAAGTGCCTGGTCGGTTTGCGCGGCAAACAGGCTGTGAATGCGTGGTGATTTGCTGTGGGCAACCGGGCTGCCCATCACGGCATAGTGGTCAGTCATCTGTCATTCATTCGCTGTTTCGGATGCGCCTGTGTTCAGGCAGAAAACATGCCCTTCAGCATGAAGAAGAACAGGATAGACAGGATAGCGCCGGCGGGCAGTGTGATGATCCATGACATAAAGATGTTGCGGACCACGCGCAGGTCGAGTGCGGCGATGCCACGTGCCATGCCGACGCCCAGTACCGCGCCAACCAGCGTGTGCGTGGTTGAGATCGGGATGCCGGTACCGGATGCCATGACCACGGTAGTAGCCGCGGCCAGTTCTGCTGAAAACCCGCGACTGGGCGTCAGCTCGGTAATTTTCTTGCCAACGGTGGCGATCACGCGATAGCCGTACATCGTCAGGCCAAGCACGATACCGCCGCCACCGAGCAGCAGGACCCATACCGGCAATGCCGATTTTTGTGCCAGCTCGCCACCACTGTTGACGATGCTGATAACGGCAGCAACCGGGCCGACGGCATTGGCGACATCATTGGAGCCATGTGCAAACGCCATCGAACATGCAGTGATCAGCATCAGAACTGCAAATATTTTTTCGACGTTGGTGTAGTGAAAGTCACGGTCGGCACTCGGGTCGAACTTGACGCGCCTGATCATCAGGATACCGAGCAGCATGATTATGAATCCGCAGCCGATGGCGGTCACATAGCTTTCCAGTGTGGTGAATTCCAGGCCAATGTGCTTGAGACCCTTGAGCAGCGTGACCAGCGAAATCATGAAGCCGGCCAGGAACATATAGATCGGAACATAGCGCCGGGCGTTACCCATCGGGTCGGCAGTGTTGAGGATAAGACGCTGCACACTGGTGAATATCACATAGGCGATAATTCCGGCCAGTAGCGGCGAGGCGACCCAGCTCATCACGATGGATCCAACCTTGCCCCACTTCACGGCATCCATACCGATGCCGACAATGGCAAAACCGATAATTGCGCCAACGATCGAGTGCGTGGTGGATACCGGCCAGCCCAGCCATGAGGCGATCAGCAGCCAGATACCTGCTGCCAGCAAGGCAGCCAGCATGCCATAGATCAGCAACTCCGGTGTGCCGGACAGGGAGCTGGCGTCAATAATGCCCTTGCGTATGGTGGCGGTTACCTGGCCGCCTGCCAGCACTGCGCCGGTGAATTCAAATACCGCCGCAATCAGGATCGCCTGCCGAATGGTAATTGCACCAGAGCCAACCGAGGTGGCCATGGCGTTGGCCACGTCATTTGCCCCGATACCCCATGCCATGAACAGGCCAAATACGGCAGCCAGGCTCAGGAACACAACTGCATATTCAAGTTCCATGCAGCCCCCTACTTTGCCAGCAACAGTTCAAGACGACTGCCGACCTGCTGCGCGCGGTCACCGAGATCGCCGATCCAGTCGATAATCTTGTACTGGAACATAACGTCGATTGGCGGCAGTTCCTTTTCCACGGCGGCAAGACCGGTACGGATGTGGACCTGCATGCGGTCGGTATCATGCTCGATTTCATCGAGCTGATGGATCATGGAGGCAACCAGCTTGACCTCGTTGCCGCGAAAGCCGGTCTCGACCAGTTCATCGAGTTCATTGATTGCCTGTTGCGCCTGTGCACAGGCATCAATGGAGCGCGCCACGAACTCGCGTATCTGCGGGCCAAGCGTTTCCGGGAACTCCATTTTCCGGCCCAGTATGAGACCAGCGATATCCTTTGCCTTGTTGGCGACCTTGTCCTGCATGGTCAACAACTCAAGCAGGTCGCGGCGTGCGACCGGCATAAACAGGCTGTTTGGCATGCGCAGGCGCAGATGCCGTTTCAGGCGATCGGCAAGCTTTTCAAGTTCCGAGATCTTTTGCTGCTGCCGGGCTGCTTCGTCCCAGTCCTTGCTCAGTACAGCATCGAAATAGGGCAGCAGTTGTGCAGTACATTCCTGCACGCTGGCCATGTGTTCCTGCAGGGGTTTGAACGGCGAACTACCGAACAACCCTGATATGGGGGCTTTTGGCATGTTGTCTCCTGTGGCACTGCCTGTCAGTGCCGGCTCTCAATGCTGTTATCAGCATCGACGTTATTCAAGACTTCTGGTTCGCGGCGCAGTGTACAAAATCTTTTGAGGATGACAAGCATTTTTTTCGCTTTTTTTCGGGCGGTGTTTAAGGTACTTTTGCCGGCTCTCCTTCTTCCAGCCACTGCCCGACTGTCTTCGCGAAATAGGTCAGGATGCCATCGGCGCCGGCACGTTTCATACAGAGCAGTGATTCCAGCACGGTTGCACGTTCGTCCAGCCAGCCATTCTGTGCGGCAGCCTTGAGCATGGCGTATTCGCCGCTGACCTGGTAGGCAAAGGTCGGCACCCCGAATTCCTCTTTCACGCGTTGCACGATATCCAGGTAGGGCAGGCCCGGCTTTACCATGACCATGTCCGCGCCCTCCTCCAGGTCCAGCGCCACTTCGCGCAGAGCCTCGTCACTGTTGGCGGGGTCCATCTGGTAACTGTACTTGTCGCCACCGGCGAGGTTGGCGGCAGAGCCCACCGCATCGCGGAACGGGCCGTAGAAGCTGGAGGCGTACTTGGCGGCATAGGCCAGGATGCGCGTGTCCCTGTGTCCGTCTGCTTCCAGTGCTGCGCGAACGGCGCCAATGCGCCCGTCCATCATGTCCGATGGTGCCACCACATCTGCGCCAGCGGCGGCATGCGATAACGCTTGCCGGACCAGCACCTCGACGGTTTCATCGTTGACCACATAGCCATTGGCATCGATCAGGCCGTCCTGGCCATGCGTGGTAAACGGATCGAGTGCGACGTCGGTTATGACACCCAGTTCCGGTATCGCCTCCTTGAGCGCACGCACGGCACGCTGCGCCAGTCCGTCCGGGTTGTATGCCTCGCGTGCATCCTCCGATTTCTTGTCTGCCGGGGTGACCGGAAACAGTGCGATGGCGGGAATGCCCAGGGCGTGAATTTCAGCAGCCTCGGCCAGCATCAAATTGATACTCATGCGTTCGACGCCCGGCATGGAGGCGACTGCTTCACGCTGGCCGTTGCCTTCCAGTACGAACACCGGGTAGATGAGATCGCCACTGGTGAGTTGAGTTTCGCGCATGAGGCGACGCGAAAAATCATGGCGCCGCATGCGTCGCATGCGCGTGGCGGGATAGCCACTTGGGCCCGGTCGGTCATCTGTCACGGTAAGTACTCCTGAGTTAGGCGAGCCAACATTCTACCGTGCATGTTGGCCGGGGTCAGTCCCCCGTGGTGGCCAGCCGGGTACCGCCGGTCGGCCCGGGCGTGTAAGCTGTTTGCATGCCGATCAAGCAGATAAATCAGTTTGTTAGCACGGTTTTCGTGGACAGCCTGCTAGGCAGCGACCCTGCACCACTGTCCGGCTGGTATGCCGTACCGATGGCGTTGGAACAGGCCGACCGGTTGTGCCAGGCGGCGCAGCAGGCCATCCAGGCACGGCTGCGTGCCGGTGCATCCTGTTTTCAGCAGCGCCTGCTGGCGCTGATTTGTTGTGACGTGTCACCGGCAGTCACCCGGTCCCGCTACAACGAACTGGTGCAAACGGCCACGAACACGCGTGAGCGTGCCCTGCTGGAGCTGGTGTACGGGCAATGGCTGGCAAGCCGCAAGCTGATGCCGGCCATGCGGCACCTGGAGGACGGTTTCCGGATGGCGTCCCCGTTACTGGCAAGTGAGGATTACTTCCGGCTGTTGCGCCGTCATGAGCGCCTCGCCTGCCTGGTCTTTACTGCACAGGCGTCCAGTGCGCAGGATTTGCCGGAGCTGCTGACCGAGGCGGCGGTAACAGAATGCCTGCAAGGGCGGGTGCGCCGCTCCACTGCACGCAATCACCAGGATACGCTGGGGTGAGCATGTCATGTCACTGCTGATCGCGGGTTGTCGCCTGGTTGCCAACCAGCTGGCGCCGATCACCCTGCTGGGTGCCGTCGCGGCCTACCTGTACCCGCCGTTGTTCATGGTGTTCAAGAGCAGTTTCCTGTGGTTCTTTGCCGCCACCATGTTTGCCATGGGCGTCGTGCTTGACGCCAGGGAGCTGCGCAACACGCTGCGTAAACCTGCTCGCATCGGGCTGGGTGTGATGACACAGTTTACCGTGATGCCGCTGCTGGGTTTCATTGCGGCCCTGCTGGCGCCGTTGCCGGAAACCATCAAGCTGGGCTTTATCATTGTGGCCTGCGCGCCCGGTGCCATGGCCAGTAACGTGATGGTGTACCTGGCCGGTGGTGCGGTGGCGTTCTCCGTGGCGATGACCACGGTTGCCACGTTCCTGTCGCCGTTGCTGACGCCGTTGCTGGTGGAGTGGCTGGGCGGTGTATTCCTGGAGATCCCGTTCTGGCCGATGATGCAGACCATCATCCTGACCGTGGTGTTACCACTGTGGCTGGGCATGTGGCTGAGCCGTTTCCTCAGTAACCGTCTTGAGCTTGCACGCATTATCTCGCCGGCGGTGGCGGCTATCGCCATTGTCATCATTTGCAGCTACGCGGTTGCTGCCAACCAGGAACGCATTGCGGTGGTCGGTGGCTGGGTAATTCTGATGGTGATTCTGCTCAATGCGCTGGGTTATGCCGCTGGCTGGTGGCTGGCGCGGTTATACGGTTTTGATGCCAACCACCGTCTGACGCTGGCGATTGAGATCGGCATGCAGAATGCAGGGCTGGGTGTAGCGCTGGCCCTCAAGCACTTCGCCCCGGAGGCGGCGCTGCCCGGCGCCCTGTTTGCTTTCTGGTGCATCCTGACCGCGGCCGGTGCCAGTTCCTGGCTGCGCCGCCGGCACGATATTCTCGCAACATAAGCCTTTTAAGACTTTAAAAACAACAAGATAGATAGAGCTCCCCTGCCAGGGGGAAATGCGCAATCAGCGCTAAAGCTTTCCCTTCTCCCGCCGATAGCCATTACAAGAGCGTCATAGAACAGCGCTTTGTGAAACAGGTCTGGCACGCCGGATCCATTTCAGAAAGGGTTTTTTCATTGCACTGTGCACGTAAGGCTCCTCCGACGCTGAAAAGCGTTTTCCAACCCGCCGAAAGGCGGGTTTTTTTTGCCTTTCTGATGGTGTTTTTATTTGCGGCAGGAGCGCCTTGCAGGCGCGATTGAAACTCACGCAGCGTCGCGAATTATTATTCCGCCAACCAGTCGCGTGGCTTCAGAAACACCTCGTACAATTCCGCTTCCGGTGTGCCAGCCTCGGGGTGCCAGTTATAGCGCCAGGTGACTTCCGGTGGCAGTGACATGAGAATGGCCTCGGTGCGACCGCCTGATTGCAGGCCGAACAGGGTGCCGCGGTCATACACAAGGTTGAATTCCACGTAGCGCCCGCGCCGGTAGCGCTGGAAATCTTTTTCACGTTCGCCGTATTCAATGTCCTTGCGTTTCTCCACGATCGGCAGGTAGGCGGGCAGGTAGTGATTGCCGATACTCATCATCAGGGAGCGGGAATAGTTAAAGTCCCTGTCGTTCAGGTCATCGAAGAACAGACCGCCGATACCGCGCGGCTCGTTGCGATGTTTGAGGAAGAAATAGTCATCACACCATTTTTTATAACGTGGATAGACGTCTTCACCAAACACCGTGCAGGCCTCTTCCGCCACACGGTGCCAGTGTTGCGCATCCTCGATGAAGCCGTAGTACGGCGTCAGGTCGAAACCACCGCCAAACCACCACACCGGTTCCGCGCCTTCTTTTTCGGCAACAAAGAAACGTACATTGGCATGCGAGGTTGGTACATAGGGGTTATGCGGGTGGATGACCAGCGATACCCCCATGGCCTGAAACGAGCGTCCGGCAAGCTCAGGCCGGCTGGCCGTGGCCGAGGGCGGCAGTGCTGCGCCGTGTACGTGCGAGAAGTTGATGCCGGCCTTCTCGAACACTGCGCCGTCTTCCATGACCCGTGATCGCCCGCCGCCACCTTCCTCGCGCTGCCAGTTGTCTTCCAGGAAACGGCCCTTGCCATCGAGCTGTTCAAATGCGTTGCAGATGGTGTCCTGCAGGGATAACAGGTAGTCGTGTACCTGCTTGATATGTGCCTTGCCGATAGCCTCTGTCATGCTCTGTTCTCGTTGTTCAGGCGCGCAGGACGGCGCCGGTAATGCCATCACGCAGGCTGCTCGGTGCGTTGGTCGCACCGTCTGAACCATGCAGTATGTAATCCAGTCTTCCGTTGAATGCCTTGCGCACTGCCAGTGCGCTGGTGGCCGGCCGCCTGCCGTGCAGGTTGGCGCTGGTGGAAACCAGCGGACCGCCCCATTGCCTGCACAGATCCCGGGTTACCGGGTTGCTGGTGATGCGCACGGCAAGTGTGTCGTGATTGCCGGTCAGCCATGCCGGTGTATTCGGCAGGCACGGTAATAGCCAGGTGACCGGCCGGTCAGCAGGTTTGCTGACACGTCTGCGCACCGTTGCATTGAGTGGCAGCAGCAAGGGTTCCAGCTGTTTGAAATCACTGGCGATCAATATCACGCCTTGCTGCAGGCTGCGTTGCTTGAGTCTCAGCAGGTGTAGTACGGCGGCGGCATTGAACGGGTCGCAGCCCAGGCCGTATACGGTTTCTGTGGGGTAGGCGATAACGCCACCGGAGGACAGTATGCGCACGGCCTCGCGAATGTGCCAGTTCATAGTGTTCGGTCAGTCGATCAGGATTCTTCAGCTGCAGCAGGTATTGGTGCTTCCCACGGCTCGACAAACTTGCAATCCTGTTGCGGGCAGACCCGCTGGGTGCCGGAACGCTTGGTGGTCTTGATCGACGTAATCGGCCAGTGACAGGTCGGGCAGGGTTGTGCCAGCGGTTCATTCCAGATCGCATAGTCGCAGTCCGGGTAACGTGCGCAGGAGTAGAAGATCTTGCCGCGCCTGGACTTGCGCTTGAGTATGTTGCCCTTTTTGCACTGTGGGCACTGCACGCCGGAGTCTTCCGGTTTTTCCAGCGGTTCGATGTATTTGCAGTTCGGATAATTGCTGCAACCGATAAACTTGCCGTAACGGCCGCTGCGGATAATCAGGTCGGATTCACAGTCGGGGCACTTGCGGCCCTCGACCACCTCGGGTTCGCCGCTGCCGCGTTCATCATCGACATTACGGGTGTAGTCACATTCAGGGTAACCGCTGCAGCCGATAAAGCGGCCGCGCCGGCCGAGGCGTATGTTCAGCGGCTTGCTGCACTTGGGGCATTCCTCGTCGGTTGCTTCGGTGGTGACATCGCTGCGCGAAACGCTGGTTTCCTTGTCATCAACCAGGTTCTTGAAGGGTTTCCAGAAATCCTGCATCAGTGGGACCCAGTCCTTTTCGCCACGAGCCACGGCATCGAGCTCATCCTCCAGTCGCGCGGTAAAATCATAGTCGACGTACTGCGTAAAATGTTCGGTCAGGAATTTGCTCACCACGCGGCCGACGTCGGTCGGATAGAAACGCTTTTTTTCCAGCGTGACATATTCGCGTGCCTGCAGGGTCGAGATAATGGTTGCGTAGGTGGATGGTCGTCCGATGCCATGCTCTTCCAGTGTCTTCACCAGGCTCGCTTCCGAGTAGCGCGGTGGTGGCTCGGTAAAGTGCTGGTCTGCACGGATGTCTTTCAGTTTGCAGGTATCGCCTTTCTCCATCGGCGGCAGCAGTTTTTCATCACCATCACCCTTCTTGTCGTCCTCACCTTCCTGGTAGACCGCCATAAAACCGGGATCGACCACCACCGAGCCGGTGGCGCGCAGCCGATTATCCTTGCCGCAGGCGAAGTCGACGCTGACCGTGTTTATGGTTGCGTGAATCATCTGGCACGCGATGGTGCGTTTCCAGATCAGGTTGTACAACTTGAGCTGTTCGGCGCTGAGATATTTGCTTATTTCATCGGGAGTGTTGCGAATCGAGGTCGGACGGATGGCCTCGTGTGCTTCCTGTGCATTTTTCGCCTTGGTTTTGTAAACACGGGGCGAGTCCGGCAAGGCCTTTTCACTGTAGCGTTCCGGGATGTAGGCGCGCAGCTCATCGAGCGCATCCTGCGCCAGGTTTACCGAGTCGGTACGCATGTAGGTGATCAGGCCGACCGTGTCACCACCAATGTCCATGCCTTCATAGAGCTGTTGTGCAACGCGCATGGTACGGCTTGCAGTGAAGCCCAGTTTGCGCGAGGCCTCCTGTTGCAGCGTCGAGGTGGTAAACGGCGCCGCCGGGTTGCGCTTGCGCTGTTTCTTTTCAACTTCTTCAACGACCAGCTGTCCATTCGCGGCCTTGAGCAGTTCCTCGCGTGCCTGGTTGGCGGACTTGTCGTTATTGATGCTGAACTGCTTGAGCTTTTCATCGTGCAGATACGTAAGGCGCGCAACGAAATCCTGCTTGTCCCTGCTCAGGTCGCCTTCCAGTGTCCAGTACTCGCGCGGTTTGAAATTCTCGATCTCGATCTCGCGCTCCACGATCATGCACAGCGCGGGGCTTTGCACGCGACCGGCCGACAGGCCTCGCCGGATTTTCTTCCACAGCAGTGGCGACAGGTTGAATCCAACCAGGTAGTCCAGCGCACGGCGTGCCTGCTGGGCGTTGATAAGTTCGGTGGAAAGCCCGCGTGCGTGTTCGAGCGCCTCGTTGACCGCGCGCTTGGTGATTTCATTGAACACCACCCGGTGTACCGGCTTGTCTCCGAGCGCCTTGCTCTGTTTGAGCAGTTCGCACAGGTGCCAGGAGATGGCCTCACCCTCGCGGTCCGGGTCAGTCGCAAGATACAGGGCGTCAGACTTTTTCATTGCCTTGACGATGCTGTCGACGTGTTTCGAGTTACGCTCGATCAACTGGTACTTCATGGCGAAGTCGTGATCGGTGTCGACAGCACCCTCCTTGGGAATGAGGTCGCGCACATGGCCGTACGAGGCCATGACATCAAAACCCTTGCCGAGATATTTCTTGATGGTCTTGCACTTGGCAGGCGACTCAACGATGACGAGATTCTTGCTCATGGCAATCGGAGGTGTTCTGGCCGGTTAGACGGCCTGGTCAGGGTCATTCAGTGCAGGCAGCGGATGCTATCATCGAAAACAAGGTCCTCGACCCAGGCATAGGCGGCCTCTTCACCGGGTTGGTTGAACAGCACCATCAGGATCACCCATTTCATCTGGTCGAGGTCGAAGTCATCACTTTCCAGCGCCATGGCACGATCAATAGCGAGCTCACGGGAATCCGGGTTCAGGATGCCCATTTGTTCGAGAAACAGGATGAAGCCGCGGCACTCGGTGTCGAGCCGTCCCATTTCCTCACTGGAGAAATGCCGGATCGAGTACTCTGCCTGGGCGGCCGGTGTGCTGTCGCCATTGGCAAGGCCTTCCATCCACAGGAAGGCACGGTCAATTTCCCGACTTGGGAAACCGGCCTTGCTAAGTTCCTGCTGCACGCTCTCACGGTCCGGGGTAATCGGGCCGTCATCATCCATATAGTAGTTCTCGAACAGGTACATGAGCACGTCGAAGACGTTTTCTTTCATTACTAACCCTTCTATTTCAATCGGTTATAGATGCCGCCGGGGCTGGAGGCGACATGGCCATCCATCTCAAGTTGAAGCAGCATGGAGGAAACTTCCGCTGGCGTCAATCCACTCATGGTCACCAGGCGGTCGATTGGAACGGGATCAAATCCCATGTTCTCAAGTAGTTGCGTGTATTCCTCGGCCAGTTGCCCGGATTCATCGCGCGGTGTGTCGGTGTCAGCCCGGTCCGACTGGCAGGCGCTGGCCAGTGGACCGAGCTCATCGATAACGTCATGGGCTGTTTCGACCAGTTTCGCCCCCTGGCGGATCAGCAGATGACAGCCGCGCGCCAGCGGGTTGTGAATCGAGCCCGGGATGGCAAACACCTCGCGCCCCTGCTCGGCGGCCAGCCGGGCGCTGATCAGGGAGCCGGAGCGCAGTGCCGCCTCCACCACCAGTGTGCCCAGGCTCAGTCCGCTGATGATGCGGTTACGGCGCGGAAAATTTTCCGCCAGCGGGGGTGTGCCCGTCGGGAATTCGGATACCAGCGCACCGCGTTCTGCTATACGCCTGGCCAGGTCGCGATTGCTGGCGGGATAGACGCGGTCCAGCCCGGTACCCATGACGGCGATAGTGGCTGTCCCGGCATCCAGTGCGCCCTGGTGGCTGGCGGTGTCGATACCCAGCGCCAGGCCACTGGTGACGACCAGTCCGGCAGCGGCCAGGTGGCGCGCGAAGTCCGTGGCGGTCTGCTGTCCGGAGGCGCTCGGGTTGCGGCTACCGACCATGGCCAGTTGCGGCTCGGACAGCAGGGTGGCATCGCCATGCACGTACAGCAGCGGGGGCGGGTCAGGCAATTGTTTCAGTAGCGGCGGATAGTGCGGGTGCTGCCAGGTCAGGATGTGGTTGCCCGGCTGTTGCAGCCATGCAAGGTCACTTGCCACACCGGGTGAGTCGCTTTCTCGAAGTGCTTCTATGGCTGGCCGTGACAGGCCCGCCGCACTCAGTTGCGTGCCGGTGGCCGCCAGTATTGCGGATGGACCTGAAAATGAATCAAGTAATAGCCGGAGGGTACGGCCGCCGATACCGGCGGCGTGGTGCAGGACAAGCCAGTCCCTGGCTGGATCCGGTGCTGATTGTGATGAGGGTGTTGCCATTGTGATGGCAACTATAATGCAATGCCGGCTGTCCGGCTGTCATCTCCTCACCTTCCCTGGTGAGCGAGACGGCTTACCCCTTATCAGGGGGTGCGTACATAGTCGTTGACATGAATGGCACGCGTGGCGGACATGATCAACCCGTAGCTGACCTTTTCAAAGGTCTTGAACACCATCACGATGCCGGCCGCCTCGTCCGGCAGCTTGACCTTGTCGCCGAACTTGCCGCTCACCGTATCCTTGATGACATCACCCTGCTGGAACACGCGCATGACGTGGCCGGCTTCCATGCCGTCACGTGCGCCAAGGTCGAGTGCCACCACATTGAACTGGCCGATTTCGGTCACACCGTCAAGGACCGAGATGATATGGCCCTCGGTACCGGAGGGCACCGCGTGTGGCTGGAAATGAGCCGGCAATGTGCTGCGGTCGGCCGGACGCAGGCGGTCGCCGACGCGGACTTCACGCGCCGTTCTGACCAGCTTGATTGTGGCCGGGTCGCCAAATTTCTGCACCGGCCCGGTGCCGGCATACAGGGCTTCATAACCCAGTAGCTCGTTGGTATCCGGATCGATGTATGGCCCGCGCGGCTCAAATATGTCAAACAGGGTGACATCGGTATTTTCAATGCCGCGTACATAGGCACGGTCACCGGCGCCGGTGACGATGTGCTCGTCCGCGTTTTGTACCACGTAGGGTGCGTCATCCAGCTCGCCTTTCTCAACCACGATGGCACGCGTCAGGAACTGCTGGATGGCATCAAGCGGGATGGTCGGGATGGCATTGTCCAGGCTTTCCTCGCGGATGCGCGGCGACAGACGGACCGTCGAGCCATCTCTCTGAATGCGCGGCTTGCCGTCGACGTAGACCAGGTTCAGGATATCACCCGGGTAAATGAGGTGTGGATTGGCAACCTGGGGGTTGACGTACCATACCTCGGGCCAAAGCCACGGGTCGCGCAGGAACTTGCCTGAGATATCCCACAGCGTGTCGTCCTTGACGACGACATAGCTTTCCGGGTGATTCGGATTGAGCGCCACATCGGCGGCGATCAGTGAACCGGTCAGCAGCGCGGCGCAGACCGTGGTGAGTAATTTCTTGATAGACATAAGCGTCCCTTGATGTCGAGTTGCTATCGGTTTATCCAGTACTTGCACACACTGTTGACAGACGACCGCAAGTCAGTCGCGAGTCTAGCGGAAAATCCACGTAGAACAAAACCTTTTGTCGATTTCGCGTCATTATAAACAGCCACTTTTGTGATACAGTATATTTGATACGTATTTCCTGAATCGTGACGGCAATCACATGACCACCCTCAATATTCTGCACTTCCCCGACCCGCGTTTGCGCGCCACAGCCAAGCCGGTGGACCAGGTCGATGATTCCATCCGCCAGCTCGCCGATGACATGCTTGAAACCATGTACGCCGCCCCTGGTATCGGGCTTGCGGCCACACAGGTCAATGTGGACAAACGCATCGTCGTCATAGATATATCGGAAGAAAAGAACCAGCCTTTATGCCTGATTAACCCTGAAATCGTCGAATTGGAGGGTGTGGAGGAAATGGAGGAAGGCTGTTTGTCGGTCCCCGGGGTCTACGAAAGCGTGCAGCGCGCGGATCGGGTACGGATTCGTGCCCTGGATCGTGAGGGCCAGTCGCTCGAGATGCAGGCCGACGGTTTACTGGCGGTTTGCATCCAGCATGAGGTCGACCACCTCGATGGCAAGCTGTTTGTCGACTACCTGTCACAGCTCAAGCGCACGCGGATTCGCCGGAAGCTGGAAAAAGACCAGCGCCAGCACGTGGAAAGTGCGGCGTCCGGTTCCAGCCACCGCGTTATCTGATGCACACAGTGGTCGGACCCCCACCTTCACAGCACGGATCGTGATCCTGTCTTCCCGGCTGTACCTGACAAACATCGCGGTGCTGCCATGAAAATCGTATTTGCCGGGACACCGGAGTTTTCCCTGCCGCCCCTGCAGGTCTTGCTGGACAGCCCGCATGAGGTCGTTGCCGTTTATACCCAGCCCGACCGGCCGGCCGGGCGCGGTCGGCATGTGACGGCCAGCCCGGTCAAGCAACTTGCAACAGAGCACGGCGTGCCGGTCTGCCAGCCGGCGTCGCTCAGGGACGCGCATGCCGTTGAAGAACTGGCCGCGCTGCAACCGGACCTGATGGTCGTCGTGGCCTATGGCCTGATCCTGCCCGCCGCAGTGCTGGACGCGCCGCGCCTGGGGTGCATCAACATACATGCCTCGTTACTGCCGCGCTGGCGTGGGGCTGCCCCGATCCAGCGTGCCATCCTTGCCGGCGACAGCGAGACCGGTGTCTGCCTGATGCAGATGGAGGCGGGGCTGGATACCGGTCCGGTGCTGGCCCGTGCAAGCACGCCGATTACTCCTGATGATACCGGCAGCCGCCTGCACGATCGGCTGGCACAGCTGGGCGGCAAGCTGCTTGCGGACAATCTTGCCGCTATCGAACAGCAGCAATTGAACCCCCTTGGCCAGGATGAAGCGCAGGCTACCTATGCCCGCAAACTGGACAAGGGAGAGGCGCAGCTGGACTGGGACGACGATGCCGTCGAGCTGGCGCGCAAGGTGCGTGCCTTCAATGCCTGGCCGGTGGCCCAGACAACCCTGGCTGGCAAGCAGTTGCGCATCTGGGAGGCGGAAGCGATCAAGGGCCATCACGAAGGTGTACTGCCCGGCACAGTTGTTGATGCCGGCCGTGCCGGTATCGATGTGGCCTGCCGGGCAGGCTGCCTGCGTCTGCTGCGTGTACAGTTACCCGGCGCACGCCCCGTGTCTGCTGCTGATTTCATCAATGCCCATGCCGTCGGGGGTGTGCGTCTTGGCGCTGGCTAAGCGGCCGCGGGGTAGTGACCCGCGCGCCGCTGCAGCCCGGGTGCTGGTGCAGGTGCGAGACAAGGGGCGATCGCTGGCAACTGCCCTGCCGGCAGCGCAGGCCGAGCTCGCGGATGCGCGGGATGCTGCACTGGTGCAGGAACTGGTCTATGGCACGCTGCGCTGGTACCACCGGCTCGACACCTTTCTAGGTGGCTTGCTGAGAAAACCACTCAAGGCGCGTGATGCCGATTTACACTGCCTGTTGTTGATCGGGCTGTACCAGCTCGACCAGCTCGCGTTGCCGGAGCGGGTTGCCGTGCATGAAACCGTGCAGGCGGTGCGTACGCTGGACAAGGACTGGGCCAGGGGGCTGACCAATGCGGTGCTGCGCAATTTCCAGCGCGACCGGCAGCAGCTTGGGCAGGCGATAACAGGTGATGAGGCCGCTGTGTATGCGCACCCGCGCTGGCTGATCGAGCGCCTGCAGTCCGACTGGCCGGAGCACTGGCAGGAGATTCTAGCCGCTAACAACATGCGTCCGCCGTTCTGTCTGCGCATTAATCAACAGCGCATGACGCGCACCGAGTACCTGGAGGTGCTGGCGGAACAGGACATCGATGCGTCACCGATTGCTGAAACTTCACAGGGTGTTTGCCTGTCGAAGCCGCTGGCGGTTACGCGTCTGCCGGGTTTTGATGCGGGCAATGTCTCGGTACAGGATGGTGCCGCACAACTGGCGGCACCTTTGCTGCAACTGCAACCGGGTATGCGGGTACTGGATGCCTGCGCGGCCCCTGGTGGCAAGACTGCACACATGCTGGAGCTGGCGACACAAGTTGAGGTGACCGCCATAGATATAGATGCACAGCGCCTGGACCGGATTCATGAAAACCTGGGCAGGTTGGGGCTGCGCGCCGCATTGCTGGCCGGCGATGCGGGCCGTCCCGCTGACTGGTGGGACGGGCGCAGCTTCGACCGTATACTGCTGGACGCGCCCTGCTCGGCCAGCGGTGTCATTCGCCGCCATCCCGATATCAAAATGTTGCGCCGGCCTGCTGATATTGAAGTACTGGTACAGCGCCAGGCGGCGTTGCTGAATGCATTGTGGCCCTTGCTGGCGACAGGCGGTATGCTTTTATATTGCACCTGCTCGGTGCTGGCTGCCGAAAACAGCCGACAGATAGGCGATTTTCTCAAGCAGCACAAGGATGCGTCGGAACTGCCAGTGATGGTTGCCTGTGGGCAAAGGTGTGAACATGGCAGGCAGATTCTGCCTGGTGACAACGGGATGGACGGATTTTATTACGCATGTCTGACCAGGACCGCCTGACCTGTCTTTCGCATGTGCCTGTAGCAGGCGGCGTGCCGCTGTGGCATGTGCTGCTGGCAGCCTTGCTGGCGGCACTGTTCAGCGCGTCGCTGACGGCGAACGAGGCCGGGGAAATCCTTATCGAGGATGCCCATGCCTGGGCCAGTGATGACTCGCGCTTGCTGGATGCGCACTTTGCAATACAGCTGGGGTCCGGTGTGGAGGAGGCGCTCGAGAACGGTGTGCCACTCACATTCGAACTGCAGATACAGCTGGTCAGGAAAAACGACTGGCTTTGGGATGTGGTCGAGACCGAGCATGTCAGGGTGCGCGAGCTGCAGTACCACGCACTCAGTCGCAGTTACCAGGTTCGGGATGTCAATGAGGGTACCCAGGCCAATTACAGCCGGCTCGATGATGCGCTGGTTGCTACCGGTACCGTTGACAGCTTCTTGTTTGCCAGCATGCCGCTGGATTCCGACCGAACATACATTGTCCGCCTGCGTGGCAGTCTCGACATCGAGTCCTTGCCCACGCCGGTTCGGCTGCTTGCCTATGTGTCTGAAGGATGGGACATGAATAGCGAGTGGTACGCATGGCCACTCGCCCGGTAAGACGTATCGGCTTCGGCATGCTCCCCATGCTGGGGCTGTTCGTGCTGCTGTTGGTGTCGCTCTCGTTCATGAGTGACGCAACTCATAATTCGGAACGTTTCGGTGAGTTGTATTCCGTGCTGCTGGTGGTGAATGCGGCGGGTCTCGTCATTCTTGGTGCGCTGGTGGTTGCCAATATCATCCGGCTGGTTCGTCAGCAACGGATGAAGGTGGCCGGTGCGCGCATGACCAGCCGGCTGGTGATCATGTTCGTGGTACTGGCGGTTGTGCCGGTTTCGGTCGTCTATTATTTCTCGCTGCAATTTCTGCAGCGCGGTATCGACAGCTGGTTCGATGTGCGCATCGAGCAGGGCCTGGATGACGCGCTTGAGTTGAGCCGGACAGCACTGGATGTACGCCTGCGTGATGTGCTGCAGCTGACCGTGCGCATGGCCGAAGAGGTTTCCGAGGCAGTACCGGCGACCATCCCGTTGACGATTTACGACCTCAGGGTCAGGAGTGGTGCGGCCGAGCTGACACTGATCGGCAACGACGGGCGCGTTGTTACCTCCAGTAGCTCGGATCTGTCACAGATCATTCCGGACCAGCCGCCAAGTGAAGTGCTGTTGCTGCTGCAGAATCGCCAGCACTATGTCGGCCTTGATCCGGTTGGCGAGTCCGGCCTGTTTGCGCGTGCCCTGGTGCCGGTGCTGTCTGCCCGTGCCGACGGTGAGGTGTATACCCTGCAGGCGCTGTACGAGGTTTCCGAGCGTTTCAGCACGCTGGCCGACGGCGTGCAAAATGCCTTTGGGCATTACCGGGAGCTGGCCTATCTGCGTACGCCACTCAAGTTCAGTTATTCGTTGACCCTGTCCATCGTGCTGGTACTGAGTCTGCTGGCAGCTATCTGGGCGGCGTTCCACTCGGCACGGCGCCTGGTTGCGCCGGTGCGTGACCTCGCCGAGGCGACCCATGCCGTTGCCGAGGGCGATTACAGCAAGCGCCTGCCAGTCGCCAGCGATGACGAGCTGGGTTTCCTGGTCCGTTCCTTCAATGACATGACGCGCCGGCTGGACAATTCGCGTGCGCAGGAAAACCGCGGCAAGCGCCAGATCGAGGGGCAGCGCGCCTACCTGGAGGCGGTGCTTGCCAACCTGTCATCGGGGGTGATCAGCCTGGGCAGTGATACCGTCATACGTGCAGTGAACCGTGCTGCAACCCAGTGCCTGGGGGTAGACGTCAAGGGTTATCTTGGCAGGGAACTCGATGTGCTTGCCGGGGAGCATGCCTTTCTGGCGCCGTTTGTGGAGGCGATCAGTCAGCATCACAAGAGTGGCAGTCAGGCCTGGCAGGAAGAAATCTACCTGTTTGGCGAACAGGGTCGCCAGGTGCTGATGTGTCGCGGTGCCGCGTTGCAGACGCTGGGGCGGAATGGTGGTGGACTGGTTGTCGTGTTTGATGACGTCACGGCAAGTATCCAGGCGCAACGCGATGCGGCCTGGGGTGAAGTGGCGCGCAGGCTGGCACATGAAATCAAGAATCCGTTGACGCCGATCCAGCTCTCGGCGGAACGCCTGCGGCGCCGTTACCTGGCAGACATGGCGCCCGAGGATGCCGAAATTCTGGATCGTGCGACCCTCACCATCGTCAACCAGGTCGAGGCCATGAAAAAAATGGTCAATGCCTTTAGCGATTATGCGCGCGCGCCGCAAATCAGCATGGAACCCATGGACCTGCATCAGCTGATACGGGAAGTGCTTGATCTCTATCGCAGCAACGATCTGGCGGTCGAACTCGTTGAGCAACTGGAGGCAGACAAGCCCCTGATCGACGGTGATCCAGGCCGCCTGCGGCAGTTGCTGCATAACCTGTTGAAGAACGCACTGGAGGCCAGCAAGGACAGTGGGCATGCGCGGGTTTGTGTGGCGACACGCAGCGAGAATATCGCCGGTACCAGGCAGGTGGTGCTGACGGTTACAGACAATGGCCCCGGCCTGGCGCCCGCTATTATGGAAAACCTGTTCGAGCCCTATGTTTCGACAAAGCCGAAAGGCAGCGGTTTGGGTTTGGCTATCGTGAAGAAGATAATCGAAGAGCATGCCGGCACCATCAGTGCCGAAAATCTTGCCTCCGGTGGTGCGCAGATCGTCATTCGCCTGTTGCAGTCCAGTGGGTCGGCGACCGGGATACCGGAGCAGATCAATGATGCAAAACCGGCCGGTGAGAGTGGGCTATAATTGCCGACGCTGAAGCAGCCGGTGAGGGTGATGGCAACCCTTGCAGGTCCAGTTGCAGAATAAATTTGGAACAAAGCAAATGACAGGCCAACACATTCTGGTAGTAGACGACGAGCCCGATATCCGCACACTGGTGCGCGACATCCTGGAGGATGAGGGTTACTCGGTAACCACCGCCGAGAGCGGCGATGCTGCACGCCAGGCGCGTCGCGTGCGGCGGCCTGACCTGGTCCTGCTGGATATCTGGATGGAAGACGTGGACGGGATCACGCTGTTGCGTGAATGGTCTGAAAGCGGTGATTTGCCCTGCCCGGTCGTGATGATGTCCGGTCATGGCACGGTGGAGACCGCCGTGGAAGCTACCCGCCTGGGTGCCTACGATTTTATCGAGAAACCCATTTCATTGGCCAAGTTGCTGCTGACCGTCGAACGAGCCTTCGAAAAAGACCGCCTGCAACGTGAAAACATCGATCTGCGCGGACACGTCCAGCCGGTGGTCGAGCCGGTTGGCAAGACCGACAACATGGAGCAGCTGCGCACGCAGGCACGCAAGATCGCCGAGCACAACAGCTGGGTGCTGATCAGCGGCGAGTCCGGGGCCGGAAAGCGTACCTTTGCGCGTTATATCCATGATCAGAGCCCGCGTCGGGAGGGCCCGTTTGTCGAGATTGCGGTGGGTTCCATCTCGGAGGAAAACTCTGCCGAGGAACTGTTCGGGCACGAAGACGGGGAGTCGGTAAGCTACGGCAGGCTGGAACAGGCCAATGGCGGCACCCTGTGTATCGGCGATATCGCAGACATGGATTTGCAAACCCAGGCGCGTTTGCTGAGCGTATTGCAGACCCACACCTTCAAGCGCATCGGTGGCAGCGAGGATGTCGATGTCGACCTGCGTATCATCGCAACCACAAACCGCAACCTGGAGGAGGAAGTGGCGGCCGGCCGCTTTCGCAATGACCTGTTCTACCACCTCAATGTACTTCCCATCCAGATACCGGCACTGCGTGAACATGAAGACGATGTTCATGACCTGCTGAATTTCTACATCGACTACATGGTGAGCCATGAACGCCTGACATACCGGCATTTCAGTGTGGCGGCACAGAACCGGTTGCGCAGTTATGACTGGCCGGGGAATATCCGCGAGCTGAAAAACCTGGTGCAGCGGCTGCTGATTCTTGGTTCCGGTGAGGAGATCGAGGTGGCCGAGGTCGAGCGTGCCATCAGCAGCCAGCAACCCGCGGCTGCCGCCGGTACTGCACCTACGCTGCCCTATGATCTGCCACTGCGCGAGGCGCGCGAACAGTTCGAGCACGACTACCTGCTGCACCAGCTGGAGGCGGCTGGCGGCAGTGTAGGCAAGCTGGCGAAACGTGTCGGCATGGAGCGCACGCACCTGTACCGCAAGTTGCGTGCGCTCGGGATTGACCACAAAAAAAGTTCTGACTAGTCAATATCCGCATTACACTTCTGAGAGCCACGGCCAGGAAACAGTTCCGGAATGAAAATAATTATCCTAGGTGCCGGCCAGGTGGGCGCATCGGTGGCAGATAACCTGGCCAGCGAAGCCAACGACATTACCGTTATTGATGATAATGCCGAGGTGCTGCATGATTTGCAGGACCGGCTGGATATTCGCACCATCACCGGTGAGGCATCGCACCCCGATACGTTGATGCAGGCGGGTGCCGATGATGCCGACATGATCATTGCCGTGACGCGCAGTGACGAGACCAACATGATTGCCTGCCAGGTGGCATATACCCTGTTTCATACGCCTACCAAGATTGCGCGCGTGCGTTCGGTTGAATATCTCAATCATCCGCGCCTGTTTTCACAGGATGCATTGCCGGTCGATGTGCTGATCAGCCCGGAACAGCTGGTGACCGACTACATCAAGCGCCTTATTGAATACCCGGGTGCTCTGCAGGTGCTGGATTTTGCCGGAGGTCGTGTACAGCTGGTCGCGGTGCATGCCTACCACGGCGGGCCACTGGTCGGTCACGAGTTGCGTGATATCAGGGAGCACATGCCCGGCATCGATGCGCGTGTCGCGGCAATCTTTCGCAAGGGGAAGCCGATTACGCCGGAAGGCGACACCATTATCGAGATGGATGACGAGGTGTTCTTCATCGCGGCGCGCAAGCATATTCGTGCAGTAATGGGTGAATTACGCAAGATGGACAAACCGGTCAAGCGCGTGATGCTGGCTGGCGGCGGGAATATAGGAATGCGCCTGGCAGAGTCCATTGAGGATCAGTACCAGGTAAGGATTATCGAGCACAACACCAGGCGTGCGAAGCTACTGTCGGAAAATCTAAACCGCTCTATCGTGCTGCTGGGTGATGCGGCAGACGAGGAGTTGCTGCTCGACGAGAATATCGAGAACACGGACGTGTTCTGTTCGCTGACCAATGACGAGGAAGCGAACATCCTGTCTGCCATGCTTGCCAAGCGCCTCGGCGCGCGCAAGGTCATGTCGCTGATCAATCGCGCGTCCTATGTGAACCTGGTACAGAGCGAAACCATTGATGTCGCGATTTCTCCGCAGCAGGCGACTATCGGCAGCCTGCTGACCCATATCCGGCGTGGCGATGTGGTGATGGTGCATTCCCTGCGCAGGGGGGCCGCGGAAGCCATCGAGGCGGTTGCGCATGGCAGCCGCGACAACTCAAAGGTGGTTGGCAGGGCGATCGACGAGATCAAGTTGCCGCCAGGGACCACTATCAGTGCCATCGTGCGTGGCGAGGAAGTCATTATCGCGCACCATGATACGGTCATCGAAACGGATGACCATGTCATCCTGTTTTTGTCGGACAAGAAATGCATTCAGCAGGTCGAGCGGCTGTTCCAGGTCGGGGTTACATTTTTCTGATATGCGCCGTGCCGTGAATCTTGTTGTCCGGGTGCCGGGGCGGACTGCCTGAGAAAATGCACCTGCTTTCCATACAACGCCTGCTCGGTCTGCTGCTGATGCTGTTCAGTTTCTCCCTGCTGCCACCGGCGCTGGTGTCGTGGTTTTACGATGATGGTCAGGTTCAGGTATTCACTACCGGTATGGGTGCTGTGCTCGGACTCGGTTGTCTGCTCTGGTTGCCGGCTTGCCGATACAAAGATGAATTGCGGGTGCGGGACGGCTTCCTGATCGTGGTGCTGTTCTGGGTTGTACTCGGACTTGCCGGTGCCTTGCCGTTCGTGTTGGCCACGACCCCGGAGCTGTCGATCACCGAGGCCGTGTTTGAGTCCTTTTCAGGACTGACCACAACCGGCGCCACGGTGATTACCGGGCTGGATGTAATGCCGAGATCAATCCTGTTTTATCGTCAGCAGCTGCAATGGCTGGGGGGCATGGGGATTATCGTGCTGGCAGTTGCCATTATGCCCATGCTGGGCGTGGGCGGCATGCAGCTGTACCGTGCCGAGACCCCGGGCCCGCTGAAGGAGAACAAGCTGACGCCGCGCATCACCGAGACGGCCAAGGCGCTCTGGTATATCTACCTGGCGCTTACCATCCTGTGCGCGGTGAGCTACTGGCTCGCCGGCATGTCCGCATTCGATGCGATCGCACACAGTTTCTCGACCATTGCCATTGGTGGTTTT
Source organism: Gammaproteobacteria bacterium (assembly GCA_029860045.1). Lineage (GTDB taxonomy): Bacteria > Pseudomonadota > Gammaproteobacteria > UBA9214 > UBA9214 > UBA9214. The sequence continues at coordinate 40,776 of JAOUBY010000010.1, forward strand.
TCCACGCACGACCAGAGCATAGGTTTTTTCCAGAGTTCCAGTATCGAACTGATTGCCGTTGTCTTCATGTTACTGGCGGGGATGAACTTTGCGCTGCACTTTGTCGCGTGGCGCTCTCTGAGCCTGTCCTCTTACCTGAAGGACTCGGAACTGAAGGCCTACCTGAGCGTGCTGGCACTGGTGACCATGGTCACCGTGAGTTACCTGTATTACACGGATACGTTTATTTTCATCAGTGATGCACTGCACGCCGGCCTGTTCCAGGCCGTTTCGATCGGCACCACGGCTGGTTTTACCACTGCGGATTATTTTATCTGGCCCGGTTTCCTGCCGGTGTTGTTGCTGTTTGTCAGTTTCATCGGTGGTTGCACCGGTTCTACCGGTGGCGGGATGAAGGTGATCCGCTTCCTGCTGTTATTAAAGCAGGGCCACCGTGAAATGGTGCGACTGGTCCACCCCAATGCACAGATACCGGTAAAAGTGGGTGGCAAACCGATGCCGGACCGCGTTATCAATGCCGTGTGGGGTTTCTTTGCCGCCTATGTCGGCAGCTTCGTTATTATCATGCTGTTCCTGATGGCTACCGGCCTGGATCAGATCACCGCGTTTTCCGCGGTGGCTGCCTGTATGAACAACCTGGGCCCGGGGCTTGGCAGCGTCGGCGCCAATTACACCGCGGTCAATGATGCCGGCAAGTGGGCGTTGTCGTTTGCGATGATGCTGGGCCGGCTGGAAATCTTCACCTTGCTCATATTGTTTTCCAGGGACTTCTGGCGGCGCTAGTTAGCCTGGCCCCGGCCAGTGTCGGACGTTGGTCGGGCAACGGGGTTCTTGAGTGTTCCGGCATAGCGCGGCGGTCTTACTGCCCTGGATCAGCTGCCGGGTCGTCCCTCAGCCTGACTAATAAACCAGGGTTTGCCTAGTAAAGTGGAGCATCACCTTCCGGGCGGGTGCGAAAGCGCCTGTAGCCCCACTGGTACTGGGTCGGGCATTCACGAATGCAGTTTTCCACGGCCTGGTTGATGCCGGCTGCCGAGTGTGCCGTGTCTTTTGAGTAGCTGGATTCCGGTGGCTTCCTGAAGTGCAGGTGGTAACCGCGTCCCCAGGACAGCCGTTCGCACCACACGAATACAATCGGCGTTGCGTTTTTTGCAGTCAGTCTCGACAGGAACACCATGGTAAATGCGGGAATGCCGAAGAATGGCACAAATACCCCGGTGCCGGCCTGTGGTTCCTGGTCGGGTAGCATGGCGACCGTGCCGCCCTCCTCCAGTGTTTTGTACAGCGTGCGTATGCCGCGCGCATTGGCCGGCACGTAGTTACCGCCTGCCCGGCTGCGGGCGCGGTTTACCAGGCTTTCCAGTTGGGTCATACGTAACGGGCGATACAGGCAGGTAATGTCAAAGCGTGCGGCACAGAAAAGCCCCGCTGCTTCCCATGCGCCCAGGTGGGGTGTTGCCAGAATGACCCCCTGCCCTGCCGCGCCGGCCTGTTCGACATGCTCCACCCCGTCTACCTTGCGAATCAGGCGCAGTATCATGCTGGCCGGGCGCAGCCACAGGGCGCCGGTTTCCATCAGGGTCTTGCCGGTTTCCACCAGCGTCTTGCGAACCCGTTGTCGCTGCGCTTCCGGGGTCAATTCCGGAAAGCACAGGGCGATGTTCGTTTGTGTCGTTTCGCGCAGATGGTTGGGTATCAGGGTGAGCCCCCAGCCGATCACGGTGCCCAGGGCATGCAACAGCGGCAAGGGCATCAAGGCGCACAGGTAGAGAACTGCTTTAATCAGGATGATGCGCATGCCGGCCTGGAGATATTATAAACCCACATCAATGGTATAAAATGGGTATAAGCATAACAAATACCCCACTAGTATGTATTTACCCATAATATGCCAACTATTGGTTGATAAGTGGTAAATATCTATACATATATTCATAAATATAAGTATATGTGTTGTTTTATTGCGTTATACGCCGTCTCGCTACTTTTGGGGCGACCATGGCCCTGTAATGGCAGCGCGATCATTTCATGCTTTGCCGGTGTATGTCACCCCGCAGGGTGCGGAAGTCCAGTTAGTGTCAGGATTTGCCATGCCCCGGCCAAGGCTGGAGAATGCGTCGGATGGCGCCGCTATCACGGTATGCCAAGCCCCGGAGATACTACATGTCGAACCAGGTAAAGACACTCACGCCCCCAGAAGCCTGGCAACTGATGAATGACGATCAGCGGGTTGTCATGATTGACGTGCGTTCCAGCATGGAATTCCTGTTTGTCGGGCATCCCAAGGGCAGCGTGCACGTGCCGTGGATCGATGCACCGGAATGGACCGTGAACCCGCATTTTGTCGCCGAAGTTCGCAAGGTCATGCTGGGCGGAATCGGCATGGGCAGTGCGGGTGGGGACGCGCCGGTTGTGCTGATTTGCCGCAGCGGGAAACGCTCGCTGGAGGCAGGTAAGTTATTGTTAGAAAATGGTTTTACCGAGGTTATCAATGTCAGCGAGGGGTTCGAAGGGGAGCTCGACGAGGACCATCATCGCAGTACGGCGGGCGGCTGGCGTTTCCATGGCCTGCCCTGGGAGCAATGCTAGGGGCCTGTAGATTGACCGCCCACGGACAGGTAAATATACTTGATGGGCTTATAATAATGAGGATTTCACGATTTTCACCGGTAAACCGGTTCCAGTTCACGGTTTCCAGATAACGACTAACGATAACGCTGAACGTTCAGCATGACACAACCCATTCCTCGACATCCTGAGGTGTTGTGGGGTGTCCTTTGAGGAGAAACTTTATGTCAACAACCGCAGATAATGTACAAGGTAACGCCCAGCTGGATGCGTGGCTGGACAAGAAGCTGGACGAGTTGTTACCGACGAAACTGGAAGAGATCGACGCTTCCAAAACCCCCTCCATGTCGATCATTGCCACCAAGGGCA
>JAOUBY010000118.1 GCA_029860045.1 Gammaproteobacteria bacterium
ACCTTGATCCGGAAAAAACCCAGCTGCGGACAGGCGCGTTGCGGGTTGGTATCAATTACGAAAGGGCCATCTTCAATAACTTTCGTGAAGGCGGTGATAGCCTTGCCAACGCGGGTGGTAACAAGGCGGTGATCACCCAGGCCGCTTTATTTGCCGATTACGGTGTAAGCGAAAAATTCACTGCCTCGCTGCTGGTGCCCTATGTTGACAAGGATCAGTGGACCAACAATTTCGGCAACCGCTCGGCCCAGGGCGTCGGTGACATCTCATTGTTCGGGCGTTATGAAATCGTATCGCCAGAGATCGTCACCAAGCCGGTACTGTCTGTCAAGGGACCCTCGATTGCACTTGGCCTGGGCCTGAAGTTTCCGACCGGCAGTATCAAGGAACCCGGTGGGGGATCACGCCTGCCGCCGGCGTTTCAGACCGGGTCGGGCGCTTACGACATCATACCAACCGTCTCTTATTTTCAGGACTTCGGGGATTACTCGCTGTTCGGCAGTGCCTTTGCGCGTATCCCGCTGGAAGAGAATAACCAGGGTTACAAGTTTGGAAAGGAGTTCGAGGTGAACGTGGGTGGACAGTATCCTCTGCCCGGCTATCCCGACCTGTCCCTGATGTTGTCGCTCAGCCTGTTGCATGCCGGGCATGACAAGGACACCAATGAAATTCTCCCGGTCAAGGTTAGAGATGGGCAGAAGGTGCTGAATAGCGGTGGTCAGTTCATCGATATTGTCCCGGGTCTGCGCTGGCAGGCGACCCGCAAGCTGTCTGCGCAGCTGCGCATTGCAGTCCCTCTGCATGAAGACTGGAATGGTGATCGGGAGACCGGCGTCGGACAGGTGGCCCCCGATGTGACCACGATGTTTACGTTCACTTACAACATCGGCCGGATCGGCCGGAATACCGGTCAGCTGGAAGAACTGTAGAGTAATATCTGCCAGCCTGTGTGGCCTTTTCGGGCCGGGTTCCCGCCGGAGCCTGTCCTTGCGAGGGCGGGGTTGGGTGGTCTCCTGTCCCGTAATTATCGCTGCGCGTACTCCGGCTGATTAGTCGCACCGGGGCGTGCGGCAAATACCTTGACCTGCTCAAACGGCAGGTGATCGCCTTCATCGCTGCCATAGTGGCTGAGGCGGATGATGCCCTGTTCATCAATCAGAAAGTCAGCCGGCATGGTGGTCATGCTGCCCTTGATGGTGAGCGGCAGGTAACCCTTCACAAACATGCCGTACAGTAATTGTGGCATGCGCAGGATCATGCCTTTCATTACGCCGGTGATTGAGTGCTCGATACCGTATTGCTGATAGTAGCGGTTATGCTCGTCGGCCAGTACGGCAAACGCGGCCTGGTGTTTGCCGGCGTGTTTCTGCAGGTTATCCAGCGGTGAGTCAAACACGGTTACGATGGTGAAGCCATCAGGTAACTCGTCAAGGCGCGTCACCAGTTCGTGCATGCGCAGGTTGCAGAACGGGCAGGATGCAAAGCGAAAAAATGACAGCATCCAGGGTCTGCCGGCCAGGCTGCTGGTATCAAACAGCTTGCCGTCCAGTGCCGGCAGAATAAGGTGAGCAGCGGTGTCTCCGGGTTGACGTTTCATGGTGATTTTCTCCTTGCGGGTGTTATTCGGCCGGGGATTGCCATGTGCGACTGGCGAACGCATCGTCCAGTCCGGTCTGCATGATGTGGTTGGCGTAATTGGACAGCGTTTTCAGCCCAACGCCCAGCACCACGTCCAGCACCTGTGCGCGGGTGAATCCGGCATCGAGAAAGCTCTGTGTGTCAGCCTCAGCTACCCAGCCGCGCTGGCTGACCACCTGCTGTGTGAACTTGCGCAACGCTTCCAGCTTTGTGTCAGGAACAGGCTTGCCATCGCGCAGGGCATCCGTTACCTCGGCCGGGATCTTCATCATGTCGGCAATGGCGCTGTGCGCGCCGACACAATAGGTGCAACCATTCTGTGTGCTGGTGGCCAGTAGCACGACCTGCTGTTCTACCGCTGACAGGGAGCTGCTTGCGAAAATAGTCCCGAGTTCCCAGTAGCCCTTTGCCAGGGCGGGCGACTCAGCCATTTTCCGGTACAGGTTTGGCAGCATGCCGTAGGCCTGCTGTGCTGATTCCATTGTTTCGAGGGAGTCCCCGGGTGCGCTGTCAGTGTCGTGGTAGATGAACTCTGCCATGATTCATTCTCCTTGCAGTCGTTGTTAACCTGTTTAAGGTATAGAGCACAATAAGGACCGAAAGGTCCATAAGTAGACAAAAATATATTTCAGTCGAGCGCCATCAAAATGACCTTCGCGATGTCCCTGACCTTGCGCTTGCTGGCGCCTGCCTTGACCATGGTGCGTAGCCCGGTCATGCTGCTGACCAGGTAGCTGGCGAGAACGGCCGGGTCACGATCAGCCGGGATATCTCCATCGCTCTGTGCCTGCCGGACGGCCGTGGCAAAAACCTTGCTGAAGGCGCGCGTGCTGGCAGAGACCCGTCGGGCTATGGTGGGGTCACGCTGGGAAAATTCCGAAGCGGTATTCATGACCAGGCAGCCACGCCGTGTCACGTTACTCTTTGTCTCGGCAGCAACGTCGTAAAATACCTGTTCGATGAAGCGGTGCGCCGATTCGGCGCTGTCGAGCGCGGCCTGCATGTCTGCCACCAGCGTGTCTCTATAACGCGTAATGCAGGACTCGAACAGTTCATGCTTGCTGCCAAAGGCCTGGTACAGGCTGCTCTTGGACAGCCCCATGGTCTTGAGCAAGTCGGTGAGCGAGGTGGCTTCATAGCCCTTGCGCCAGAATAGCCGCACGGCGGCATCAAGTACCCGGTCGCGGTCGAATTCGGCAGGTCTTCCCATGGTCATGGGGTTACTTTAGGACTGGACCGTCCAGATATCAAGTACATTGGCTAGTTAGCCAGGCCACACAGGATCATTTTCGGCTGGATCCCCGCCTGCGCGGGGACGACGTAGCGTTTTTGTTGTGACAAAGGGGAAGGAGGATGCTGCTGTTAAACCTCAAGGAAAATAGAGCGCCCCGGGCGACCTTATGGGGCAGCTGTCTGGGAACACAGAGGTGTAAGGAAAAAAGATCCTGTCGTCCCCGCGCAGGCGGGGACCCAGTCAGGAAAAGGGGAAATTAGTCGAGCTTGAGCCACTCCCGGCGGGAGAGGGGGTTAACGAGGTAGCAGCGAGAGCGGCATAAAAAAACCGGCCACGAGGCCGGTTTTCTGTGTGCGCCGGCCTGTCTCAGACCCGGATATACACCCAGCCCTGCTGGATGCGGTCAACAATTTCCTCCAGTGCGCCCGGAATGACCCTGGCCTCCGGCAGCAGGTGCACATCGATGCCACGCAAATGCAACTTCTCGATGCTGCGGCTGCAGGCAAGGAAGCTGATGTTGTTGAATTTCTGTGCCAGGCGGCGGATGCGTTCCGGGTAGGGTGAGGTGTCGGCACGCAACAGTGTCAGTCCCCTGGCGTTGGCAACCACCTCCAGCTGTACCAGTTCAGGGTGGTCCTTGTAAGCGGTGAGCAGTTCCTCGGCATCGTCCAGTGCCTGGTCAAGACGCCCCGACTCATCACTGCTGATGTGGAGTACCACGCGCTTCAGTTCCTGATGGGTGTCTCCGGCCTGACCCAGTGAACTGACCGTCGCTGGCGCAGGGTCTGCGATGCGTGATTGCAGCATCACGCCACTCACGGTACCCATTGCGAAGATCAGCAGGGCAGCAATTGCCCGGGAGGGTATGCGCGTCGGCCAGTCAGTTTTCCAGTGTTGCTGTGTTTCTGCCGGCAGCTCGGGTTCGCGATAGGCGAGACGCACGCAGTCCTTGATTTGCAGCAACTCGCAAATGCGGCAGGCCAGCTCGTCGTCATGGCG
>JAOUBY010000069.1 GCA_029860045.1 Gammaproteobacteria bacterium
AATGCTGGAAATGGCGAGCCTGGGCTCCAAGGTGTTGCAGATTCGCTCGGTCAGCTTTGCCGGTCGTTACAACGTGCCACTACGGGTGCTTTCCTCGTTCGAGGAAGGCGAGGGCACGCTGATTACCTACGAGGACGAAGAGATGGAAGATGCATTGATTTCCGGTATTGCGTTTAACCGGGACGAGGCCAAGCTCACAGTGCTGGGCGTGCCGGATACCCCCGGTGTTGCTCACCAGCTGCTGGGGCCGATTGCCGATGCGAATATCGAGGTGGACATGATTGTGCAGAATGTTGCACCGGATGGTGCGACCACTGATTTCACTTTCACCGTGCATCGCAATGATTACGCCCGTGCCATGCAGACCCTGCAGGCCACGGCAAACGAGCTGGGTGCCAGGCAGGTCACCGGGGATGACAGCATCGTCAAAATCTCGCTGGTGGGTGTCGGCATGCGTTCACATGCCGGGATTGCCTCGACCATGTTTGAAACCCTTGCAAGAGAAGGGGTAAATATCCGCATGATATCCACCTCCGAGATCAAGGTTTCGGTGGTGGTGGACGAGAAATACCTGGAGCTAGGGGTGCGTGCCTTGCATGATGCCTTTGCGCTCGACCAGCCAAAAGCGGTATAGTGAATACCTAGGAAAACAGTAAGTTGGCCTGTATATGTGGAAGTATTTCAACATTAAATACAGGGTCAAACGATAACGAATCACGATGTTCTGCCTGTCAACTACAATAGAAGCAATAAGTTGTGACAGGGAGATAGGGCAACAAGGGGTAGTTACAATGCTGATACTCACAAGACGTGTGGGAGAAACGCTCATGGTCGGTGACGAAATTACCGTTACCGTGCTGGGCGTCAAGGGAAACCAGGTCAGGATCGGGGTCAACGCCCCCAGGGATGTGGCTGTTCACCGCGAGGAAATCTACGAACGGATCAAGGACGAGCAGGCTCATAAAGACGGCACCAACCCGGTTTAGCAAACCAGTACTCAACGCGATTCTTTACCCACCGGTACGGCGCAGGTATTCTTTGCGCCGGTACGGGATTTGCTGATTGAATATTCATGCTGAAAGGGCGCTCGCGTAGAGGATGAAATCGAGCAGTTTCCCGCTATAATCCCGAAAAAGTTTTATCCGGAGAGGTGGCCGAGTGGCTGAAGGCGCTCCCCTGCTAAGGGAGTATGGGTTAAAAGCCCATCGAGGGTTCGAATCCCTCCCTCTCCGCCAGATAGTAGAAATAGCTGGCAGGATTCGAACCCGGGATAATCAATCAGCTGGTTCGATAAGCCGCGGAGCGGTGAAGAACGCCGGCTATGCCGGCAGCCCCGAAGGGGCGAGGGCCATAGGCCCGAATAATCCCTCCCTCTCCCTATATCGCCATGACACGTGCCCGGTTTTCTGTATAATCCCCACTCCAATTTAAATGCGCCCGTAGCTCAGCTGGATAGAGTACCTGGCTACGAACCAGGCGGTCGGGAGTTCGAATCTCTCCGGGCGCGCCAAACACAAAACCGGCCTTGCGCCGGTTTTTTTGTTTGGCTGATTTAGGCTCCTCAGGGGGGGCATCAAGTGTTGCCTATGCCTTCCGCCGATTCTTCCCGCGTCGATGTATCCGGGATACAGACAGACCATCTTAAATAGAAACGCCCCGGTTTCGCATGGCCTGGCTGGTGGTGCTGCCCCACCAAGTGCACGGCTGCCAGAACTTCCTGACTCCGCTGCCCGCCCATTGCTACCCGAGGCGTCCGGAGGTGACTAAACAGTAACCTGTTTACTGGCGATGGCAAATACTTCTTCTTGCCCGCTTACCTTTGTCATCCTCCTGTTGAAATTATAGTACATGCTGCGGGATCTGCAGATTGATTGCTGTGGCCTCCCGTTTTACTGCTTAGTTTGCGGTTAACTGCCCGTGTTCTTTCATTAAGGTGGTATTTGATATATGGCTGAGGCCCCGGGCTGGTAAGAGTTCAGCGAAAATACAGGAAAACAACAGCTTATTATGGCTAAGGCGGACCAGCCAGGCTGTCGATATACCAGTAAGCAAGAATAGTCAGCTGCCGTCCTGAATCAGGCAGCCTGTGACCCGGACTGTACGCCGGAGCTACCTATACTTGCGAGGAATCGCGGGAATTTATCTTGATTCCGGGGTCTAATGGGTTTACTTTCAGAAATCACATGAACAGGAAAATGCACAGAATTCTGCTGGCCCTGATTGTCCTTGCGCTGGCGATGTCGCCACTGCGTGGCGGGCTCGCTGTCCCGGCAATGGATGCCGGTGATGCTGAAGCACACTGTGATCGTATGCTGGATAGTGAGCAATCAACCGATCACATGGCCGGCACGCACGACTCGATTTCCGACGATCCAGGCCATGATCAGGGTTGCGGAGGTGACTGTTGTGACGGGGCATGCAACGCCTGTGCACATGGGTTAATCGCGTTACCTGGTCCTGTTTCTGTCACCACCGGCGCTCACGACATCCCCCTCAATAATCCAGCTTCCCGCAGCTTCCCCGGGCGGATACTCCACCCGCCATTTAGACCCCCCATCTCTCTCCTGAGCTGATTCGTTCACGCCTGCCTGTCTGCCCCTGTGGGCAGTCACAATCGGTCGTGATTTGTATCTGTTGAATGGCTATGGAGAATCGCCATGTGTTATTTCCGGGACACTGTCCGGTCCACATGCATGCACTATACAACCCGGAGTTTCCGGGATAATTACCTGTACAGCGAGCTGACGCGCCTGTTTGTTCCGGGACGCGCGGCAACACGAATGTTGCTGGTTTTGCTATCGACAGTGACATCCACAGCGCAGGCAGACCTTGATCTTAACGAGGCCTTGCGACTGGCATTGGTGGATGACCCTGTAATTATGGCCAGCGAGGCACGTGCCAGGGCGCTGGGTGACGCCGCTGTTGCGGACGGCCAGCTACCCGATCCAAAACTGAAAACAGGAATCTGGAACCTGCCGCTGGATGACCTTGATGTCAGCCGGGAACCAACCACCCAGTGGCGGCTGGGCGTCAATCAGGCCTTTCCCCGTGGCGACACGCTGCAGTACCAGCAGCAGCAGTCCGAATGGATAGCGCGCGCCGAGCAGGCAAATACCGGGGTGACGACGCGCAAGCTGATCCGCGATGTGCGCAAAAGCTTTCTGGAACTCTACTACCAGGTGCAGGCAGAACGGGTCATCAGTGAGACGCGCGCACTGTTTGCACAGCTGGTGGATATTACCCTGGCACATTATGCGACCGGCCGGGTAAGACAGCAGGACGTGCTGCGCGCATCACTGGAACTGTCGAGGCTGGATGACCGTACTACCCGCATCCGCAATAATGCAGACAAGGGCCGCGCCGCATTGATGAAGTGGATTGGTGATGCAGCCTCATTGCCGATCGACAGCAATTTTCCGGAACTGTCCGCACTGCCTGCAAAGGAGGCTATCGAGGCTGCGCTGCCGGAACACCCGGTTATCCGTGTCGAGACGGCAAAGCTCGAGGCAAGTAACCGGAAAATCAGTATTGCCCGCGAGCAATACAGGCCCGGCTGGAGTGCCGGACTGGAGTACCGCAAGCGCTTTGGCGAGAACCCGAATGGTGACGATCGAGCCGACATGATGGCTGCCATGGTCACTGTGGAGCTGCCGCTGTTTCCGAAAAAGCGGCAGGACAAACGGCTGTCCGCCAGTATCCAGCAGGCCGAGTCGGTACAGCTGACCCGGGATGACAAGTTACGTGAACTGAAGCGGATGCTGGACGCGGACTATGCGAACTGGCAACGGCTGGGCGAGCGCGCCACGCTGTATGAATCACAGTTGCTACGCGAATCTACCGCCAACGCCCAGGCCTCGCTGAATGCCTACCAGAGTGGTGTGACCGAGTTCACTACCCTGATGCGCGCGCGCATCACCGACCTGGATGTCCACCTTGATGACCTGCGGGTACGCGTGGATCGCGCCAGTGCGCAGGCCAATCTGCTCTATCTTGCCGGAGAGAAGCCATGAACAAACCCGCTTTCAGTGCATTGATGGTTAGTTGTCTGCTTGCCATCCTGCTCATGCCGTTCCCTGCCGCGTCGGCAGCAGACGGTGAGAAAGAAATCCTGTACTGGGTTGCACCGATGGACGCCAACTACCGGCGCGACAAGCCGGGCAAGTCTCCCATGGGCATGGAACTGGTGCCGGTGTATGCCGATGATATGGGTGGTGACGACAACAGCGTGACCATTGCCCCGGAGGTGGTGCAAAACCTGGGGGTGCGCACAGCCGTCGCCGAGCGCTCCCGCCTGTGGCGCGGCATCGATACTGTGGGCTATGTCGATTATGACGAGTCGAAGGTCAGTCACATCCACCTGCGCACCGAGGGCTGGATCGAGGGCCTGGTCGTGGAGTCCGAGGGTGAGCGGGTCACAAAGGGGCAGCGCCTGTTTAGCCTGTATTCGCCGGAACTGGTCAACGCGCAGGAAGAATTCGTGCAGGCCCTGAACGTCGGCAATAAAGGTCTGATTCGTGCTTCGCGCAGCCGGCTGGATGCACTTGGCATCCCGGCCAGCCAGGTCAAGCGCCTGGAGAAGGACCGGAAACCCAGTCAGACGATACCGATCTACGCGCCACAGGATGGTGTGGTGGCATCACTCAGCGTGCGTGATGGTATGTACGTCAAGCCGGCTACTCGTATCATGAGCCTCGCCGACCTGTCCGGTGTGTGGTTGCTGGCGGAGATTTTTGAGCGTCAGGCCGACTGGGTCAGGGTTGGCCATCCCGCCGAGGTCAGTCTTGCCTTTTTGCCTGGGCGCACCTGGGAGGGCAAGGTGGAATACATCTACCCGAGTCTGGACCCGAAGACCCGCACCTTGAAAGCTCGCCTGCGTTTTCCCAATCCGGACGAAGCGCTCAAGCCCAATATGTACGCCAATGTAAAGATCTACGGTGGCCCCAGGGATGACGTGATTGTCATTCCGATTGAGGCCCTGATTCGCACCGGACGCGAGGAACGCGTCATCATTGCCCGTGGTGAGGGGCGCTTCGAGTCACGCCCGGTGCGTGCCGGCATCGAAAGCGGTGAATGGGTCGAGATACTTGAAGGCGTGGAATCCGGTGAAGACATTGTTGTATCCGGTCAGTTCCTGATTGACTCCGAGGCCAGTCTCAAGGCCAGCATGCTGCGCATGACAGAAACAGACAAATCCAACGGTGAGCAGCCGGTACGCCGTGCAACCGGCTTCGGCGTCATCCGCGGGCTGATACCCGGAGAGGGCACGATCAACATCGAGCACGAGGCGGTCCCCGCACTCAACTGGCCGCCCATGCAAATGGATTTCCGGCTGCAAGAGGGTGTCTCGCTGGAGGGTCTTCAGGTCGGTGATGAAGTTTCCTTTGAGCTGGCGGAACACAGTGACGGTTTCCATGTCGGCGCCATACGCAAGCTTGAAGCACCGGAGTAGTTGCCATGATCAAGGCACTGATTAACTGGTCGCTGGACAACCGTTTCATGGTGATCCTGCTGACCGTCATCCTGACGGGCTGGGGGCTGTATGCCATAAAAAGCACGCCACTCGATGCGATTCCGGATCTCTCCGACGTGCAGGTCATCATCAAGACCACCTATCCCGGGCAGGCGCCGCAGGTGGTCGAGGACCAGGTCACCTATCCACTGACCACCGCCATGTTGTCTGTCCCCAAGGCAGTGACGGTGCGCGGCTACTCCTTCTTCGGCGACTCCTATGTGTACATCATTTTCGAGGATGGCACCGATCCTTACTGGGCGCGCTCGCGGGTACTGGAGTACCTGAGCCAGGTGAGCAGCAAGCTGCCGCTTGAGGCGCGCCCGGAGCTGGGGCCGGATGCCACCGGTGTCGGCTGGGTGTATGAATATGCGCTGGTCGATCGAAGCGGTCGGCACGACCTGTCGCAACTGCGCAGTCTGCAGGACTGGTTCCTGAAGTATGAACTGCAAACGGTACACGGCGTGTCTGAAGTCGCCACCATCGGCGGCATGGTCAAGCAATACCAGGTGGTGCTCGATCCGGACAAGTTGCGTGCCTACGGCTTGCCGCTGGCAAAAATCAGGCGCGCCATCATGCGTGGCAACCAGGAGGCGGGTGGTTCAGTCATCGAAATGGCGGAAGCCGAGTACATGGTGCGCGCCACCGGTTATGTGGATGAGCTGGACGATCTGCGCCATATCCCGCTGGGTGTTAACGAACGCGGCACGCCCATCCTGCTGGATGACGTCGCCGAGGTACGCCTCGGTCCCCAGTTGCGCCGTGGTATTGCAGAGCTGGATGGTGAAGGCGAGGTCGTGGGTGGTGTCATCGTCATGCGCTTCGGTGAAAACGCCCTGCGTACCATCGACGGCGTCAAGGAGAAGCTGGCGGAACTGGCCAGCGGGTTGCCGGAAGGCGTGGAAATTGTCGAGACCTACGACCGTTCGGCACTGATCAAGCGCGCCGTGGAAACACTCAGTGGCAAGCTGCTGGAAGAATTCATCGTGGTGGCGCTGGTCTGTGCCCTGTTCCTGTTTCACCTGCGCTCGGCGCTGGTGATCATCCTGTCGTTGCCGATCGGTATTCTCATTGCCTTCATCATCATGGAGCGCATGGGTATCAATGCCAACATCATGTCACTTGGCGGGATCGCCATTGCCATTGGCGCCATGGTGGATGCGGCCATCGTGATGATCGAGAACGTGCACAAACACATGGAAAAGACCGAGGTCACAGACGAGAACCGCTGGGAGATCATGCGCCAGGCGGCCGTCGAGGTCGGTCCGCCGCTGTTCTTCTCGTTGCTGATCATCACGCTCAGTTTTCTGCCGGTGTTTACCCTGGAAGCCCAGGAAGGTCGGCTGTTTGCACCGCTGGCCTTTACCAAGACCTTTGCCATGGCCGGCGCAGCCATCCTGTCCATCACCCTGGTGCCGGTATTGATGGGTTATTTCATCCGCGGCCACATCACGCCCGAGGGAAAGAATCCGATCAACCGTATCCTGATTGCCGGTTACCGTCCCTTTATCCAGATGGTGTTGAAGGCGCCAGGGATGGTGCTGGGCATTTCGTTGCTGGTGGTGGTGGTCGGCATGTGGCCACTGACACAACTGGGCTCGGAATTCATGCCGGACCTGGATGAAGGCGACCTGCTCTACATGCCGAGTACTTTCCCGGCCATTTCAATCGGCAAGGCGCAGGAGTTGTTACAGCAAACGGATAAACTGATTCGCACCGTACCCGAGGTCAAACGCGTGTTCGGCAAGATCGGCCGTGCCGAGAGTGCCACCGACCCGGCGCCACTGACCATGGTCGAGACCACGATTCAGTTCAAACCAAAATCCGAATGGCGGCCAGGGATGACCATCGACAAGATCAAACGCGAACTCAATGACCGCATCAGGTTACCCGGAATCTCCAATATCTGGGTCATGCCGATCAAAAATCGCATCGATATGCTGGCCACCGGCATCAAGACACCGGTTGGCGTCAAGGTTGCCGGTCCGAATCTGAATGAAATCCAGGCCATCGGCAAGCGTATTGAGGAGGTCCTCAAGCCGGTGCCAGGGACTGCATCGGTCTATTCCGAACGGGTTGCCGGCGGGCGTTACGTGACCGTGGACATCAACCGCAAGGCCGCTGCACGCCTGGCGCTCAATATCGCGGATGTTCAGGAGGTGGTGCGCACCGCGCTGGGTGGCATGCGTGTGGCACAAACCGTCGAGGGGCTGGAGCGCTACCCGATTAATATCCGCTACCCGCGCGACGTGCGCGACTCGCTGGAGAAGCTGCGTAACCTGCCCATCGTTACCCCGACCGGCGCCCGTATCCCGCTGGCCGAGGTTGCCGACATCCGCATCGATCCCGGCCCGGGTCTCATCAAGACCGAAAACGCCCGACTCAACGGCTGGATCTATGTCGATATTGAGGGGCGTGATATTGGTTCCTATGTTGTCGAGGCGCAGCAGGTAGTCGCTGAACAGGTCAGGCTGCCGGCCGGCTATTCGATAGCCTGGTCCGGCCAGTACGAGTACATGGTGCGTGCAAAAGAGCGGCTGGCGCTGGTTGTCCCGGTCACCCTGGTGATTATTGTGCTGCTGTTATACCTGAACTTCCGCAAGCTGTCCGAGGTGCTGATAATCATGGGTACCCTGCCGCTGGCGTCGGTGGGCGGGTTCTGGTTGTTATACCTGCTGGGTTACAACCTCTCTGTAGCTGTAGGCGTCGGCTTCATTGCGCTCTCCGGTGTCGCTGTCGAGATTGGGGTGGTAATGCTGGTGTACCTTAACCAGGCGATGGAGCGTCATCACGAGATCGCAGAACGTGAACAGCGCAAGCTGACGGCGGCCGATGTTCGCAATGCCGTCATCGACGGCTCACTGATGCGGGTGCGGCCCATTATGATGACGGTCGCGGCCATTATTGCCGGCCTGTTGCCTATCATGCTGGGTGGTGGCACAGGTTCCGAGGTCATGCGCCGCATAGCAGCCCCGATGGTTGGTGGCATGGTCAGTGCAACACTGCTGACACTGGTTGTTATCCCGGCGGTATTCCTGATCTGGAAGCAGCGCGGTTGCAAGCCGAATACGGCGAGCAAGTAACGAGGGCACGCTATGCCCGGTATGTGGGAGCGGTGTATTCAGGTCTGGATTGATAAACCCAGGCAAGACCGGGGCCTGCATCTCAAGGTGAGACTGCAGGTAGCCACGGTGCGCAGGGCGAGAGACTAGCCAGTCAGGGCATGCAGCCGTTCGAGGTCTTGCTCGGAGATATCAATAATGAAAAATCCATTCCAGTGGTGTGCCTTGTCATCACTGGAGTGACACCAGAGACTCTCCACGCCAAGCAGGATGGGTTCTTCATCGCCTGATTCTGAATCAAATGACAGCGACAGTTGCAGTATGCTGTTTTCTCCGACGGGCTCATTACCCATCAGCATGATGCCTTCATCGCTGAAATTGACGAGTTGCCCAAGTTCACGCCCGGTATGCCGGTCTGTTGCCGTTATCGGTCGGGATACCTCGACACGGTCATGTCTGCGCATATCGGGGAAAGATTGTTTGCTTGTGCTCATCTGAGTGACTCCTGCTGTATCGGGTTAAGCCAGTGCCGTTTTTTCGCTGCCCAGTACCCGTCGGATTTTTTCCATGGCGCGATGCATGAAGGGCTGAGGTTCGGCGTCGATAATCCTTGCCCTGCCGGAAGCGAGCAGGGTGGCGAGTTCGTGGTGTTTTCGGGTCATTACCCGTACCCCCATGCTGTCGACAAACATGTAGTTCCCGGAGATGCTCGAATACCAGGACAGTTTGGCACGCATCGGCCGGGGAGCGCCGTCTTCATGGATAATGAACCAGCTACCGAAAACCACCTGATCCAGTTCGGTCAGTGCACTCTCTTCCTCGGGTGAGAGCTGGGCCTCGGCATCACCAATCATCTCCTGGCAGCTTGCATCTTCTTCCGCTGCAATCTCGCTTGCGGTGCTTTCAATGATGGTCCGGGATGTCGATACTGCATCACGGGTCTCGCTAACAGTTTCGGGTTCAGGCTGATGCTCCGTTTCCTGCAGGGCCGCATCCTGTAACTCCCTGATCAGGGCTATTTGCGCGTGGTCGTCACTGCTACCGTAGACGCTCAGTGTTCCCAGGGAAAGTGCGATTTGTTTGCGAAGATCCGGCAGCCGTTTGCCCAGTTCATTACGCTCTTCATGCGTGTTGCGTGGTTCAACGCTCCAGATGATAGCCTCGATGAGCTGCGTAGCGAGCCGCCAGCTGGTGCTTTCCTCGGAGTCCGGTTCACGCAGATAAATAAAGGTGAGTTTCTCCAGCCAGGTATCATTTAGCAGCTCACGGAGCCTGGCGGGAACCCTGTGTTCCGACGTTCGTTCCTCGATGGCCCTGGTGGCCCATGCGCGTGCCATGCCAAGTTTTTCATTGCCCTTGGCGGCCTGGCGACTGCGTTCCTCGATGGCGATCGCCTTGTCATCAAGACTGCGCAGGGTGGCATCAAGCACGTCCAGCAGTTCGGGGAATATGTCGAGACTGTTTTCAAATTCCTCAATGATGCGTTGCACGATGTTGCGCAGACAGGGGAAGATGCCACGCTCCAGGTTGTCTTCGAAGACCCATCGCGCTGCAGCACTGGCGAGCCTGTTCAGCAATACATGAGCAGGATGGGCGTTGTCAGTGAACAGGCCCTTGTCAAGGATGGCGATTTTCAGGTAAGGCGTGTGCAGGCGACTTAATTCCGCTTTCGCAATGCCGGGGATGTCTTTATCCCTGAGCATAAATTCAAACATCATGCCGACCAGGTCGACCATCTGGGTATCAGTTTTCGGTAACCTGCGACGATCGATGCCCTTCAACAACTGATCCCGTTCTTCGGTCA
>JAOUBY010000011.1 GCA_029860045.1 Gammaproteobacteria bacterium
CTACTTATTTATCTTGTATTTATACAACACAAACCCGAAGAATAAAACTAAAATGATAGCTGCAATCCTGCCCCATCACGCCAGCCCCGGAGACCCGCGGCCTTGAATACCAGCGCCACAGAGAAATTGTCCCGGCTTGTCAGCGAACACCGGCAGGTGTTGCTCAAGGGCGGACTGGTCGGCCTGGAGAAAGAGAGTCTGCGCGTCGGAGCGGACGGCATCATTGCCCAGACACCGCACCCGGCCGCGCTCGGCTCGGCACTCCAGCACCCGTGGGTTACCACGGATTATTCCGAGGCCCTGCTGGAACTGATTACCCCGCCGCTTGACGGTCCGCAGGCTGCGCTCACCTTCCTGGAGAAGCTGCAGCAATTCGTCTACCAGCGACTGGATAATGAACTGTTGTGGTCGGCCAGCATGCCGTGCGTGGTTCAGGGCGAGGCCGGTATCCCCATCGCACGATACGGCAGCTCCAATATCGGGCAGATGAAAACCGTGTACCGGCGTGGACTGGGCCACCGCTATGGCAAGATCATGCAGGTGATCGCCGGTGTTCACTACAATTACTCCTTCCCGGAGCCGCTATGGGCAGCTTACCAGGCACAGGAGCAGGACACGCGCCCGCTGCAAGCGTTCATGTCCGATCACTATTTCCGCACCATTCGCAACCTGCAACGCTTTGGCTGGCTGGTACCTTACCTGTTCGGCGCCTCACCGGCAGTGTGCAAATCCTTCCTGGAAGGTACGCCGACACGCCTGCGACCCTACAACGAAAACAGTTACTACAGTCCGCATGCCACCTCGCTGCGCATGTGCGATATCGGTTACCAGAACTCGCGCGAGGACGAACTCGGCTTTAAGGCAGACTACGACAGCCTGGAGTCCTATGTCACCAGCCTGCGCCGGGCTATTTCCACGCCCTGTCCGCGCCACGCAGAGATCGGCGTCAAGGTCGACGGCGAGTACCGTCAACTCAATGCCAATATGTTGCAGATCGAGAATGAATACTACAGCTCGGTACGACCCAAGCAGGTGCCAGGTGAGAACGAGCAACCAACCCATGCACTGGCACGGCGCGGCGTTCGCTATGTAGAACTGCGCTCACTGGACATCAACCCGTTCGATCCGCGCGGCATCGATATCACCCAGTGCCGCTTCCTGGAAACCTTCATGGCATTCTGCCTGTTGCAGGACAGTCCGGCGATCAGCCCGGTAGAGCGCAGGGAGATCGATATCAATCTTGACGCCGTGTGTTATCGCGGCCGTGAACCCGGCCTCACCTTGCAGCGCAACGGGCAGACACTAACGCTGCAGCAGTGGGCCGGCGAATTGTGCGAAGCCATGCAACCGTTTGCCACGGCACTCGATGACGGCGAGGAAGGCACACCCTACCAGGATGCACTGCAGGACCAGTTAAAGGCCGTTGCAGACCCCGAACAAACCTGCTCGGCACGCGTACTGAACGCCATGCGCGAAAACGGGGAAGGCTATTTTCACTTTGCCCGGCGCATGTCGCTACAGCATCAACGCTATTTTCTCGGCCTGCAGGAAGATGCAGCCCGAATTACACAATTCGAAAAGGACGTAACAAGGTCACTGGCCGACCAACGGGCCGTCGAGGCAGCGGACACGCTTTCGTTTGATGACTTCCTTGCCTGGTACTTCTCTCAAACGCCCTAGCCTGCCAGCACGAACCCGGCCCCTGCCAGGTAGAAACCTGCCGGGTAATACCAGCATGGCGGCCTGTCCTGCAACTTGCTCAGCAACAACGTGAGAATAATCCCCATCACCATGTAGAGCGGGACCACCTGCACAGAGGTGTAGTGCCGCAAGTCACCGGGCAGGTAGTAGAAATAGAAGGTCCCGTAGAACAGCAGGAAAAAACCATTGGCGAGGATCTCCAGTAACGGGCCATCAATTCCGGAGGCAATGCCTTTCAGCCAATTCGGCCTTATGCTAATACGGTGCGCCCGCAGCACCTGGTGCAGGAAGTAGATGTAGTAGCCGTATACCGGCCAGACAATGATGTTCAGCGCAGAGGTATAGCCATCATGGATCGGCCACACGCGATATTGCCAGAGCGGCCTGCCGGTCAGCAGGTAATACAGTTTACCAAGGTACACCTCACAGACAATCGCTACCACGAAGGCAACCGCCATTGATAACGCCAGCTGGTAGTAATCGATGCGAATCCAGCGCCGCACCAGCAACGAACCAAGCAGGTAAAACAGCAGCGCGCCAACCAGCGCGCCGGACAGGCCTTGCAGGACCAGCATGCCTGCAGCAGACACCAGCATTTACATGTGAGAGATCAGCCGGGCCTCCGGCACATGCTGCTGGATGGCGCTGGCAATCTCGAAACGGATGCCATGGACCTGGCGAATCGAAACCCATAGCAGGCTGAGCTTCAGGTTGAACTCGGCAAACACCACCACGTCTCCGAAATGCGTGAGTGCAATATGGATGTCCTGGATGGCGGCATCGACCAGGTGCTTCGGCTTGTCGCGCAGGCCCGGGATCAACATCATGAAATCGCTCAGTGGTTTGCCCTGTTCGTCATGCGATGGCGCACGCTTGCGTAACGGTTCCGCGGTGCTATCAAACTGGACGGCGATTTTCGGCAGGTTCATGGGGCAACTTGTTATGGTGCTGTTACCCGATGATAGCGGGAAACAGGCGGGCTATCACAGCCAGGCCGCCTGAAAGACAAAAGCCTTTTAATATCAGCTAGTAGCTGACTCCAAACATGCCACCGTATCCGCGAATATGAAACCTGACTGAAATTCAGCGGGTTGTTCCACTAATCTATTGATTTTATGATAAAATTCTTCTGTGCGCACGCGGGGTTACCCGCATCGGCTGAATGTATTATTGACAACAACCGGCAAATAAATCATAAAGAGAGCTGGTAGTTAGAAAAATAATAAGAAATCTAAAGCCCCCCAACGGCCAGGTCACTGTGGTTGCTGTGTATACCTGTGAACTTTCACAGGCACACAGGCATCTACTGTGATACCAAAGTGATATTTCATACCACCCGTCAGTTTAAACAAAAGACTGACCGGAAGCATGCCGGGTAGGGGGAGACAATTGATGACGAGTGCTCAGCTAAAGCAAGACAGGCAAACCAGATTTGCCGAGGCAAATCCAAACCCGGTGCTTTCTTCCAGGGCAGACGGTGTGTTGCAATTCGTGAATCCTGCAACATCACGGTTGGTTCGAGAACTGGAGCTCAACAGTGTCGAAGACATCCTTCCCAGTGACCATAAAGAACTGGTGAGGAATTGCCTGGAAACCGGCACACGGTTAACCAAAGAGCGAAAGGCCGGCGGCAGGAACCTTGTCTGGTCATATCAGTCCTCAGACGATAAAGACGAGATTTACATCTATGGCCATGATGTTTCTGATTATCAGGCCGGCACCCACGACCCAACGGAATTCCCCATGGCAAACCCCAGTCCGGTACTTGCAATCGGAGTGGATGGAGCTGTGCACTTTTCCAATCCTGCTACATCGCAGCTGCTTCAGGACCTGGGGCTTACAGATATTGAAGAAATTCTTCCCGGCAACCACGGGGAGATGATCAAGAACTGCCTGAAAACCAGTACGCCACTAACCAAAGAGTGTACGGTGGGCAACCGAACCCTTGTCTGGTTATATCGGTCGATCAGCGACCGTAACGAGATTTACATCTATGGCCATGACGTTTCTGATTATCAGTCCGGCGCCCACGACCCAACGGAATTCCCCATGGCAAACCCCAGCCCGGTACTTGCAACCGGGGCGGATGGGAAACTGCACTTCTCCAACCCCGCGACATCGCAGTTGCTTGATGACCTGGGTCTTGACGATCTTGAAAAGATCCTGCCGCGCAACCACAAAAAGCTGGCGAAGGACTGCCTGAAAACCAGCACCCCGCTAACCGAAGAGCGTAAGGTGGGCGGCCGAACCATTGTCTGGATATACCGATCACACAGCGAGAGTGATGAGATTTTCATCTATGGCCATGATATTTCCAGCTGTGATCCTAAAGTATTCTGTATAGAAGGTTTCCCCAAGGCAAATCCCAACCCGATTTTTTCATCCAGCAAGGACGGTGTGCCGCGATTCATGAATCATGCAACATCACAGTTGCTACAGGACCTGGAGCTTGGAAGTACGGAAGACATTCTTCCTCACAACCATCTGGAACTGGTGCAGACCTGCCTGAACACCAATACTCCCATCATTAGAGAGCGTCAGGTGGGCGGCCGGACAATCATCTGGTCATACTACCCGATCGACGAAAGTGATCTGATTTACATCTATGGTCACGACATTACTGACTATCACCCGGATACTTTCTGAGACACGCACATGAGGTGCAAACAAAAACGGCGGCCCGCAGGCCGCCGCTGTTGATACTGCTGTATTTGATATGACACCTCCTGAAGCTGCCTTACCGGCAGCCGCCGAACCCGAGGCGTGTATTCTGTATCAGTTATTCTTTGCTCCCTGGTCAATCCACATCTTGATGGTTTCAATCTGTTCTTCTGTGAGCGGATCTAACTGCCCTCCAGCCTGCGCATCATCATGGTGTGGTGGCATCTGAATCTTCGGATCAGCCTTATGACCAATCAACCGGAACAGCGTACTGGATTCACTGTCTCCAGGGACAATAACCGGGCCGAACTTTGTGCCTTTCATAAGGCTGTTATAATTCTGCACGCTGAATCCACTTTTTTCAGTTCCCTCACCACCAACATGGCACGTCAAACAGTTGGATACCAGGATCGGATTAACATCGTTGTTATAACTGACCTGTTTACTACAACCTGCACCAAATAAAGGTATGGTCGCAATAATTACAATACTGAGTACACGAGTCCGCATTTCTTCCGCTCCTAAATCATAAATGTGTTACGACCGAAGTACAGCAACCTGGTATGCATGGCCACACCACCGGTCAACTCAATCAATCCGGCTACAGACGCTCCGACTGGCGCCTGATGGCAGTTATTCGCCTCCCCCTATGTTATCGCGGGGCAACCTATAAAACCACATCTGATACATGGAGAGAACCCACTGGGCAGTAAAAGACAATGCCATGAAGACTCCACTCAGATAGATTATCCAGGCAAATGGCGGGTAAAGCTTGGTCAGGTACCACGAGAATATATCCAGCATGATGGCAATGAAGGGGGTTATCAGAATGATGCATTTCATACATGCCGGCTGCACGTTGGCATGGAGGAATATTCCACCCACAATGAAAAATATGAAGGTCATACCGAACAGGTGAATATGCGAGACGCGTACCAGGGTAAGGATATCCGCGCCGGTATCAATCTCCACCATTTTCATGACATTGCTATAACCTTGCAGGATGGGGTTGTGTGGATATGCCGCGCGCGATGCTTCATTATCACCATGACAATTGAAGCAGTGGTCCTCCATGATTGGAACCACCTTGTCCTGGTATCTTCCCTCTTCAGCCCCACCCTGAATCCACAAAACGATTTCCTCAGCGTCTTCCTTATGCAGCATCCCTGACATGGGGCCCTTGATGGCTGCTTCCAGACGGGTGGCATCCGTGCTGCCACTGTAAGCCAGAACCAGATCGTTTGGAGACAGCCCGACGTTACCGTCCCGGCTCGCATGCACTGAAAAAGTCTGAATCATGGCAAACAGGTACGCCACGCCCAGTATCAGCAGGGTCATGGTGTACAATGCCTTATGGCATCCTGTCAGGTCCTGGAAAGGTAAAAATCCCTGGTTTGTCATTGACAGTCCTCCGCTTGACGCAGTTTCCAACTCACGCCATAACAATGACGTCCTGCCTGGTGGGGATACTGTCTGGTATTTAGCACGACCCCAAGTCATTCTTTATTGATACAGATCAACTTGTGCATGACTTTGAATGTAGTAAAAAGGTACGCAGTGAAATATTAACTGCCGGTCCAGTCGCGGTTGGCTCCTGTTATGCTGAGTAAAAGCACAGGAAGGTCATCACGTAATCCTGGCCAGGAGAAGATAAGATGAAATTGAGAATCACGCCTGTCATTTACTCGATCTTATTCATGTGCCTGGCAAACCCGGTGCATGCAGGTGATGCCGCCGCCGGAAAGGCAAAATCAGCGACCTGCTCAGGCTGTCATGGCGCTGACGGGATAGGCACCAATGACCAGAACCCGAATCTCGCCGGCCAGAAGGAGGCTTATCTCGTCAAGGCGACCAAGGCCTACCGTGACGGGACACGCAGCGACCCCATGATGGGTGCAATGTTAAAAGCCCTGAGCGATACCGATATAGAAAATATTTCAGCCTTCTATAGCAGCCTTAAATAAAGCGGCGTAATTGTTTCAGCATTTACAACAACGGCTCCCGAAGGAGCCGTTGTTGTTTTGGACTGAATGACCATTTTTGTCGTTATAGGACGTTTTTTCATAACCAGAAATGACGCCGCCTGTCGCATCAAGCGGCCACTCCAATAATCGCGCTCGCGGAGCGCTCCTGCGGCAATAGCAAGCATTGTGAGAGTGGGCCGTGTCCGCGATATGTTTGCGATAAAATCATCGCGCCTGCAAGGCGCTCCTACAGCATTTCTAAAGGCTGGATTCCCGCCTTCGCGGGAACGACGTAATTATTTTAGCTTCTGTGTGCTCTGGGGCATCTATGGCAATTGTTATTATTCTTTTCTCTGCGCCCTGGTGGTTTTGCGCGAGACTAAAACCGGATCCAGCCTACCCTGCAATGGCATCCCTTACACGCTCCAGGCGGCTGCGCACCTCGGATGCAAGCTCCGTCACACCTTCCCTGTCCACCAGGCTGAGTACCGCAGCAGGGTCCATGAAACCGACATTAATGGAGCCGTCGTCTTCCTCGCGCAGCACCACGTTACAGGGCAGCAGCAGGCCGATATCGGGGTCGGCATTAATCGCCTGGTTGGCCAGTTGCGGGTTGCATGCGCCCAGGATCAGGTAGGGCTTGCGCTCAACACCAATTTTCTTTTTCAGTGTGGCGGCAACGTCGATCTCGGTCAGCACACCAAAACCCTCCTTCTGCAGCTCGGCAGTTACCTGCTCGCGGATGGACTGCATGTCACCCTTTAACGAAATATTGAAGCCATACATAACGTACTCCTGTTTTATCCAGTCAATCTTGACTGCGCCTCGCGGTACTTGGCAGCGCTTTTCTCCAGAATATCCGACGGCAGCACGGGGCCCGGCGCCTGCTTGTTCCAGTCCAGCGTTTCCAGGTAGTCGCGTATGAACTGCTTGTCGAAACTGTCCGGACTGCTGCCAGGGCGGTAGCTGTCGGCCGGCCAGAAGCGCGAGGAATCCGGAGTAAGGATTTCATCGATCAGTACCAGGGTGCCGTCATCATCGATACCGAATTCAAACTTGGTGTCCGCGATGATGATTCCTCGCTCCAGCGCATAGGCCGCGCAACTGGAGTAAATCCGGATACTCACGTCACGTACCTGCTCGGCCAGTGCATCGCCAATCAGTTCCCGCGTACGCGCGAAATCAATATTGATATCGTGTTCGCCAACATCCGCCTTGGTCGAGGGCGTAAAGATCGGCTCGGGTAACTTGTCTGCAAGTTGCAGGCCGACTGGCAGCGTGATGCCGCACACCGCGCCGTTTTGCTTATAGTCCTTCCAGCCGGAACCAATCAGGTAACCACGCACGATCGCCTCGACCGGCAGCGCCTTGAGTTTTTTCACAATAATGGCGCGTCCTTCCACCTGCGCCCGCTCCTGCGCATCGGGCAACACCGCTTCCAGTGTCAAATCAGCGAGATGATTGGCGACGATGTCGCGCGTGAAATTGAACCAGAAATTGGACACTGCAGTCAGCACCGCGCCCTTGCCCGGCACCGGGTCCGGCATGACCACGTCAAACGCCGACAGCCGATCGGTGGTGACGATCAGCAGGTGATCATCGCCTATGCCATAGACATCGCGCACCTTGCCGCGCATCAGCAGTGGCAGACTGGTCAAATTGGACTCGTACAGGGTCTCCAGCATGTGAGTTCCATCGTAAAGAAAGGCCGCATTGTACTCGAAACCGGGGCAGGCCCGGATCTTTTCAGGGGCCGTTATCGTCCCCCCGCATGAAAAATCGGTGCCTGTCAGCTGTCAGGGCACGGCTTTGGGTGCTAAAATGAAACGCTTTCGTTGGCACAACAAATGGATAGCAAAATGAGCGAAGCACCCCGCGTCGGACTGGTCATGGGTAGCAACAGTGACTGGGATGTTATGCAGCATGCTGCCAGCATGCTCGGGCAATTCAGCATCCCGTACGAGGCAAAAGTCGTATCTGCCCACCGCACCCCGGACCTGCTGTTTGATTATGCCGCCACGGCACGCAGCCGCGGATTGAGCTGCATCATTGCCGGCGCCGGCGGCGCCGCGCATCTGCCGGGCATGCTGGCCGCCAAGTGCACCGTGCCGGTGCTCGGAGTGCCGGTACCATCGCGCTATCTCAAGGGCATGGATTCACTGCTGTCCATCGTACAAATGCCAAAGGGTGTGCCGGTCGCCACCTTTGCCATCGGCGAGGCAGGCGCCGCAAATGCTGCCCTGTACGCCGCAGGCATCCTCGCAGTCACTGACAGCAATATCGCCGCACAACTCGATCGCTTCCGCAAGGAACAACAGGACAGCGTGCTTGCCATGGACCTGCCGGCACAACCGTGATCCTGCCTGGCGCGACACTCGGTGTACTGGGCGGCGGCCAACTCGGGCGCATGTTCACCCTGGCTGCACACAGCATGGGTTATCGCGTGGTCGTGCTTGACCCCGATCCGCGCAGCCCGGCCGGCCTGGTCGCAAGCCAGCATATCCAGGCAGGCTATACCGATCATGCCGGCCTGCAAATGCTCGGCGATGAATGCGCGGCAGTGACCACCGAATTCGAAAACGTCCCGGCAGACAGCCTGGAGTTCCTGGCAAAGTTTTGCCGAGTGCGCCCGGATGCCGATGCGGTTCGCATTGCGCAGGACCGCATCCGTGAAAAAACCTTCATCCAGGAACATGGTCTGGCTACCGCGCCATTCGTCGCTATCTATGATGCCGGTGACCTGGCAGATGCCTTTACAGAACTCAACCCGCCGCTGCTGCTGAAAACCGCATCGCTGGGCTACGACGGCAAGGGCCAGGTAGCGGTCGATACGCTGGAACAGGCCGAGGCGGCCTTTGAACAACTGGAAAACCGGCCCTGCGTCCTCGAAGAGGTGATCGACCTCGAGCGCGAGGTCTCTGTCATTCTTGCGCGTGGCACCAACGGAACCATGGAGAGCTACCCGCCCGGTGAAAACCGGCATGCCAGCGGGATTCTCGACACCACCATCGTGCCGGCACGGGTGGACAGTGCACTTGCAGCGCGCGCCGTTGAAATGGCCCACGTGCTTGCTGATGCAATGAACTACTGCGGCGTACTCGCCGTAGAATTTTTCTGTACCCGTGATGCCCGGTTGCTGGTCAATGAACTGGCCACGCGCCCGCACAACAGCGGGCATTACACCGTGGACGCCTGCAGCACCTCGCAGTTCGAACAGCAGGTGCGCTGCCTGTGCGGGCTACCACCGGGTGCCACCACACTGCTGTCACCGGTCGTAATGACCAACCTGCTGGGCGACATCTGGATGCACGGTGAGCCGGCATGGGAAAACATCCTGAACGAGCCACGCGCTCACCTGCACCTGTACGGGAAACACGAGGCGCGCCCGGGTCGCAAGATGGGGCATTACAATTGTCTGTCGGGCAGTACCGAAGACGCCCTGGAAACAGCAAATAACATACGCGGAAAACTTGGCTTCTGACAACCGGCCAGTAACACCCGACCATGCCATGGTTTAAACGCCTGTTTGACTTTACCCCCGGCTCGGTCAGCCACACCGAGCGCCTGGTATCGGCGCTGGGTGGCTTCGTGTCAATCTTTGCCATCCTGGCTGTCAGCGCGCATTACCTTGGCGCCGAGGGAGCACTGCTAATCGTGCCCTCAACAGGCGCCACCGCCGTGCTGCTGTTTGCCGTACCACATGGAGCGCTTTCCCAGCCCTGGAACGTGCTGGGTGGACACCTGGTGTCGGCACTGGTCGGCGTAAGCTGCTCCCTGCTGGTCCCGCAAACATTTGTCGCCGCCGGCCTGGCGGTCGGACTGGCCATCGCCGTCATGTACTACCTGCGCTGCATCCACCCGCCGGGCGGCGCCACCGCACTGGCGGCCGTGATCGGCGGTGAAAGCACGCATGCACTGGGCTACCAGTTCGTACTCACGCCGGTGCTGGGCAATACACTGATAATACTGGTCGTGGCAGTGCTCTTTAATTATCCCTTCAAGTGGCGGCGCTATCCGGCCTGGCTGATGCGCGACGAACCATCGGCAAACACCGATGGCGATACCAGGGCATCGATTGAGCACGCCGATCTGGTCGCCGCGCTGGGGCAGATCGATTCCTACATCGATGTCTCGGAGCACGACCTGCTGCGTATCTACGAACTGGCCACCGGGCAGGCCGGCAAGCGCCAACTGCCACTCGAACGAATTCTGCTGGGCGGCTATTTCAGCAACGGGGCATTCGGCACGGACTGGTCGGTACGCCAGATCGTTGACCAGTCAACGCACGACGACCCGGACCGCGACATGGTGGTGTTCAAGGTGGTGGCCGGCAAGGGAATGCGCAGCTCGGGAATAACGACCCGTACGGAATTCGCCCAGTGGGCCAGGCATGAACTAATCCGTGATGATGAAAACTGGAAACGCGTCAATGACTGAGCTGACAACATCGCACGCCAAGGCAGGTCTGACATGCTGATTCGCATCGACCGTCTGCCCGGTGATGTTACCGAAGAAGATGTCCGTCGTCTTCTTCGTCCGCTCACCCGCATTGAATCCGTGTGCCTGAGCAAGAACGGCAATCATGACAACGTACTGGCCTGGATTACCATCGATACGGGTTGTGCGGTTGCCGGCACGATAGCCTGGCGACTGGATGGCACCTGGTGGCATAACCGGCATCTGGAAGCGACATTGACACTGTTTACCGGTGAATAACTTTCACCTGCGCAACCGACGCACACAAATAACCGACGACCACTAACGGCACAGCCACTGTGCCACGGACCTGGTGAATATGACAAACAGCACGCATGACAACTCGGAAGAAAATGAAGACGGCATCTACCATGCACCGTGGGAACGTGTGTTTAACAAGGTCATCACCCCGTTCGACGAATTCATACACCGCGAGACCACCAGCGGCCTGTTGTTAATGTGCACGGCAGTGGCCGCGCTGATCCTCGCCAACAGCGCACTGGCGGAGACATACCAGCACCTGCTGCATACCCACTTTGGCCTTGCCTTTGGTGACTGGTCTATCGACAAGAGTCTGCTGCACTGGGTCAACGACGGCCTGATGGCACTGTTCTTTTTCGTGGTCGGGCTGGAACTGAAACGTGAATTCCTGGTCGGCGAACTGGCCGACCCGCGTGCTGCGGCACTGCCGATAATCGCCGCCATCGGCGGCATGGTGGTACCGGCACTGATCTACTTCGCGATCAACCCGTCCGGCGATGCCGCACGCGGCTGGGGCATCCCCATGGCCACCGATATCGCATTTGCCATTGGCGCCATCGCGCTGCTGGCTGGCCGGGTACCAAGGGCACTGATCACTTTCCTGGTCGCACTTGCGATCGTCGATGACCTGGGCGCAGTGATCGTGATCGCGGTGTTTTATACCGACACCATCGTAACCGGCCCCTTGCTGGTTGCCGCCGCACTGTTCGGCGTGTTAATAACATTGAACCTGTCCGGAGTGCGCAAACCACTACCCTACTTCCTTGTCGCAATTTTACTGTGGTATGCATTGCTGCAGTCCGGCGTACATGCCACGCTGGCCGGGGTGCTGGGTGCATTTGCGATTCCAGCCAGGCCAAAGTATGACCCGGCGCGCTTTAGTATTTGTGTACGCGCATTGATGACACGCTTTGACAACGCACTGGGGAGCGGCCGCAATATCATGACCAACGACAGCCTGCGCGCCGTCGTGCAGACACTGGAGAACGGTGTGCACCAGGTAGAAACACCGCTGCAACGCCTTGAACATGCCTGGCACATGCCCGTGGCGTACTTCGTGATCCCGTTATTCGCCCTGTGCAATGCCGGTATCCCGCTGCACCTTGATGGCATGGCAGCCACACTGCTGCACCCGGTGACACTCGGCGTCTCCGGCGGACTGGTACTTGGCAAGGTCATCGGGATTGCCGGTGCCAGCTGGCTGGCTCTACAGCTCGGTATCGGACAATTACCGGCCAACACCCGTTTTACACAGATCGTTGGTGTCTCATTACTCGGTGGCATCGGCTTCACCATGTCGATTTTTGTTGCCGAGCTCGGCTTTGCGAACCAGCCCGAGTTACTGCTGATGGCCAAGACCGGCATCCTCGGTGCATCTCTGCTTGCGGGCATATCCGGTTTTCTGTGGCTGTACCTGGCTGGCGGCAGGGACTGAGGCATTGAGCAGCGGCAAGTTCCGTCTTGACCTGCCGCAACTTGCGCTGCTGCTTGCCAATCTGCTGCCTGTATTCGGCGTGCTTTTCCTGGACTGGGATGTCGGCTCCATCGTGGTGCTGTACTGGGCCGAAAATCTGATTGCCGGCGCCTACACCCTGCTCAAGATGCTTACGGTCGGGAAACTGCGTGCCCTGCCGGTTATGCTGTTTTTCACCATTCACTACGGCGGTTTCTGTGCGGCGCACGGCCTGTTTGTGCTGGAACTGACACAGTTCGCCGGTGAGACAATCGCACAGGAACATAGCTGGCCAGGTCCGCTGGTGCTGATCGAGATGTTCATCGACCTGTCGCGACAGGTACTTGCAGCAGCGCCCCGGGAGTTTCTGTGGGCCTGTCTTGCTTTGCTGATCAGCCACGGCGCCTCGTTTCTGCTGTTGTTCATCGGGCAACAGGAATTCCGCTGGCGCACAGTCAAGCAATTGATGCATGCGCCCTACTCGCGCATCACTGTCCTGCATATTGCGGTTATTGCCGGTGGTTTTCTGGTACAGAAAATGGGTTCACCGCTGGGACTGTTGCTGGCGCTGGTTGCACTGAAGACCTGTATGGATATCATGCTGCATAACCGGTCCCATAAAGATACGGGGCAATCAGCCAGAGCCTCACACCCACCCGTAAACCCACAGGAGAATAACGATGGAAATTAGCGGCATTTTAGGTTTACTGATCCTCGCTGCGGACATCTGGGCAATCCTCAACATCTTCCAGAGCAGTGCCGACACCGGCAAGAAGGTACTGTGGATCGTACTGGTACTGATACTGCCACTGCTTGGCCTGATCATCTGGTATTTTGCCGGGCCACGCGAACGCTGACACAGCGTGACCGCATTACCCCAGGATGAAGACCGGCACGGTCCGGGAGTTCGCCTGCACCCGCCACTGATCTTCGGCATCAGCATCCTGTGTGGCATCGGGCTCGACAATCTGTATCCCCTGGCCATGCCGTACGGATTTCACGGCACGGTGTATGGCGGCATCATTATCATGATCGCCTTCGCAATCGGGATGTGGGCCCTGCTTGAATTCAATCGCGCGGGAACCGACGTACGCGCCGACAATCCGGACAGCGCGCTGCTTGTCAGCGGTCCGTACCGTTTTACCCGCAACCCGCTCTACATCGTACTGACGCTGGTGCAGATCACCGCCGCGGTCTGGCTCGATTCGCTCTGGGTACTTTTGCTGACGCCGATGTCCGTCATTATTATTTCGCGGTATGCCATCAGGCGCGAGGAGCGTTACCTGGAAAAACTGTTTGGCCAGCAATACCTCGAATACAAACAACGCGTACGCCGCTGGTTGTAGGGCCAATGGGTATCTTCAACAAGTTGTTTGCAGGCAGGCCGCGCAAACCGACCGTGACCGAGGAGATCAACACGATCCTTGGGCGCTTCACCACGGCAACCATCATGGGCGTGGACCGCGAAGACATAGGGCGTTACCCGCCCAAGCAGTACAAGGTAATGGCCTTTCATTTCGGTGCTATTGAATACCTGTCCAACCAGTATGGCCTGGATGAGACACAAACCCTCGGTATCTTTGTGACGTTCATCAACAAGTATTTCAACATGCCAATCAACGAGACCGGCAGTATCAGTGAGCGCCTGCAGGGTTTCCACGACAATCCCGATCAGCGCCGCTACCTGGATGCCGGCCGCGACGTGTTCCAGCGCTGGCACGAACAGGACGAGCGTCGTGCCCCGCTGGAACTCGGAGAGATGCTGAAAGACGGCTGAGCGTGGACAGGTTCAAACAGTTGTTACAGGAAATACGCGGCTGCCGGGTTTGCGCTGAACAGCTGCCGCTGGGTCCCAGGCCGGTGCTGCGGGCAAGCCGCACGGCGCGCCTGCTGATCATCGGCCAGGCACCGGGCACCCGGGTGCATGCCACCGGCATCCCGTGGAACGACCCCAGTGGTGACCGTCTGCGCGACTGGCTACAGCTCGATCGTGACCGGTTCTATGACGAGTCACGTATCGCCATTATCCCCATGGGACTGTGCTACCCGGGCAAGGGCAGCTCGGGCGACCTGCCGCCGCGCCCGGAATGTGCACCACTCTGGCATGAGCGCCTGCTGCAGGCATTGCCGGAGCTGCGGCTGCGGTTACTGATTGGCAAGTACGCACAGGATTATTACCTGGGCACAAGGCGGCAATCACTGGCGGAAACGGTCAGACACTACCGGGACTATCTGCCGGATTACTTCCCGCTGCCGCACCCCTCCCCCCGCAATATCCGCTGGTTCAGGAACCATCCCTGGTTTGAGGCCGAGGTAATACCGGCACTACGGGAGCAACTGGGACTGCTGCAGGGGCAACACTGAGCCGCCATCGCCAATACCTGTCAATACCCTGATTTCCATCCGGAAATACCCGTCAAGCGCCTGCAAATAAAGATTTTTCTGTCGGGCCTTGCTAGAATTCCCTACCGGTTACACCATGCCAAACAGATACCAGCTCCTTCAAACCATCCATACCCCGGCTGACCTGCGCGAATTCAACGACGCGCAGCTGGTGCAGCTGGCGGCCGAGGTGCGTGAATTCCTGCTCGAGTCAGTCTCGGCCACCGGCGGACATCTCGCCGCCGGACTGGGCACGGTTGAGCTGACCATCGCCCTGCACCACGTATTCAATACCCCGCATGACCGGCTCGTCTGGGACATCGGGCACCAGGCCTACCCGCACAAGATCCTCACCGGGCGACGCGAGGCGATGCACAGCCTGCGCCAACGCAATGGACTGAGTGGCTTCCTGAGCCGCGACGAGAGTGAATATGACGCCTTTGGCGCCGGACACTCCAGCACCTCGATCAGTGCGGCACTCGGCATGGCGGTGGCGGCAAAACAGCAGGGCAGCGGGCGCAAGACCGTGGCCGTAATCGGTGACGGGGCGATGACGGCCGGCATGGCATTCGAAGCGCTGAACAATGCCGGCGACCAGGAATGTGATCTGCTGGTGGTGCTGAATGACAATGAAATGTCGATCTCGCCAAACCGCGGTGCACTGCACAATCATTTATCACGCCTGCTATCGGGCCGCATGTATACCGGCATTCGCCAGGGCAGCAAGCATGCCCTCAGCCGACTGCCCGGTGCACAACATTTCCTGCGCCGCTGGGAGGAACACCTCAAGGGCATGATCCTGCCCGGTACGCTGTTCGAGGAGCTCGGCTTTAACTACATCGGCCCGGTCGATGGCCATGACCTGCCTACCCTCGTCGGCACCCTGCAAAACATGCACAAACTCAGCGGCCGTAACCTGCTGCACGTGGTCACACGCAAGGGCAAGGGTTACCACCACGCCGAACAGAACCCCTGCGTCTATCATGGTGTCACACCATTCGACCGCGCCACCGGCGAACAAAAGACCTCGTCCGGGACCACCTACACACGCGTGTTTGGCGACTGGCTGTGCGACATGGCAGCCGATGACGAGCGCCTGGTTGGCATTACGCCGGCCATGTGTGAAGGCTCGGGCATGGTGCAATTCGCCGAGCGCTTCAGGGACCGTTACTTCGACGTGGGCATTGCCGAACAGCATGCACTGACCTTTGCCGCCGGCATGGCCTGCGAAGGCATGAAACCGGTGGTTGCCATCTACTCAACCTTTTTGCAGCGCGCTTATGACCAGCTCATTCACGATATCGCGTTGCAGAACCTGGATGTCACCTTTGCCATCGACCGTGCCGGACTGGTTGGTGCCGACGGCGCGACTCATGCCGGGGTGTTCGACCTGGGTTTCCTGCGCTGCGTTCCCAACATGATCGTGATGGCGCCTGCCGACGAGCTGGAATGCCGACGCATGTTGAGCACGGCATACCAGTACAACGGACCAGCAGCCGTGCGCTATCCGCGTGGCGCCGGGCCTGGCATTGCGCTGGATAACTCGCTGGAATCACTGCCAATCGGCAAGGCGGAGATCTGCCGCCGTGGCAACCGCGTGGCCATTCTTGCCTTTGGCAGCCGGCTGGCCGCTGCACTTGCTGCCGGCAACACCATCAATGCAACGGTGGTCAACATGCGCTTCGTCAAACCGCTGGATACCGACATGATCACGGCCATGGCCAGCGAGCACGAACTCATCGTAACGGTGGAAGAAAATGTGCTGCAGGGCGGCGCCGGCTCAGCCGTAAATGAGGTACTGAATTCACTGGGCAGCAGCGTGCAGACTATCAATCTCGGTATACCCGACGCATTCATCGAGCATGGCGATCACCAAAGACAGCTTGCCGAATGCGGACTGGATACGGATGGCATACTGGATGCAATTACTGCGGCAACGGAAACGATGACTGCCCACACACCAGGCACACTCGATTTAAAGAACAGCACTCGATTGAACGGCTAAACGGAACACACAACAAAGCAGGGAGCCAATATCATGCTACGACCCGCAGCAGTACTTCTCCTGGTTGCAGCCACCCTTGTCAGCGGCTGCGCCCACAAGATACAAATAACCCCGCAACTGGAAGCAATGCGTAATGCCCAGGTACCGGCGCCATCCGAAAAAAATGTCGGCTACTTTATCCCGGCAGCAGAAAGAGAAAAGGCTGTTATTACCCCAGGAGGCGGTGGCGACAAGATAACCTATGCCCCCTACAAGCAAACGGAAGCCGCATTAAATACCATCCTTGGGCGGGCGTTCAGCAAGGTGTACTCAATGCGCTCGACAAACGACACGAATTTCATAGCCGAGAAGAATATCAGCTACATCTTCACCCCGGTTATTGAAACAAGTTCGTCGTCATCAGGAATATTCACCTGGCCGGCCACCGATTTCAGCCTGAAACTGACTTGCACAGCAGTGGATGCAAACGGAAACAAGGTATGGAATAAGACGGTAACCGGTGAAGGTCATGCCGAATACAATGAATTCATCAAGGACTTCGGGCTGTCGGGACGCCGCGCTGCAGAAGCAGCCTATACCGAGATGCTGATGGAAATCGCAAATGCGGGAGTATTCTAGATGGAAAGCTCAACAACAATACGCATTACTACAGCACTCGCCGTCGTCATACTGACAGGCTGCACAGCGATGGCACCCCAGTATCAGCCGGACTTCGAGCTGGTAAACACGCTAAAGGACGTAAACCTGCAGAACATGCAGACAGGTAAATTTGTCTCGGCAGATCCATCCATAGACAAGGTAACCATACGTGGTAGCAGCCTGGTTTCCCCTTACAACAATTCCTATTCTGAATACCTGAAGAACGCACTGTCCGAGGAACTCAAACAGTCCGCGCTCTGGGATACAAATGCGAATATTGTAATCAGCGGCGAATTACTGGAAAACGAGATGGACGCATCTGGCTTCAGCATAGGGGAAGCAGACCTGTCAGCACGATTTCTCGTCAGCAGGGACGGCACCGAGGTCTACAACAAGGTTCATACAATTCACCATGAGTGGGCATCGTCGTTTGTTGGTGCCGTCGCGATCCCGAACGCCATCAATAATTACCCGATTGCTGTACAGAAACTGATCGGGGCACTGCTTCTGGACATCGACCTGCTTAATGTAACCAGGGTTGCAGACACTGGCAGCCAGTGATGTGGGCAACCCGCTTCATACCCGCGGCAACAGCAGGCCTCCTGCTTGTCAGCGGCTGCGCAACAGTCACAACCGGTACCGGTCAGACGATCAAGGTAGTGACCGAGAAGGACGTCAACGGTGCGCGCTGCGAGCTGATCGACCAGAAGGGAGGCACATGGCTTGTTGAGTCCACACCCGGCGAGGTTAAGGTCAACAAGGGCGATGGTCCCATGACTGTTGCGTGCAGCCGGGAAGGCTACCTGGACAGCAGCTCCCTGGTTGATGAATCTGTTACCGGAGCGACCTACGGCAACATTCTCCTTGGTGGTGCAATTGGCGTGGCTGTTGACGCTGCCTCAGGTGCCGCACAACACTACCCCGATGTAATCACCGTATGGATGGAACCTGAGCAGTGGGAGTCACTGGAGGAGCGCATCGCCTGGCTAAAGGAAAAGCGTGCGACCCGGCAGGGTGACGAGTGATTTAGTAATTAACTGTTAATATTAGATAAAACAGCTAATTATCATGAAGGATAGATAATTATAGTATTATCTTATAAATAAGATATCTTATTGTTTATATTAAGATAAATCTCTGATACCGAAATATACCTCAGCAACCCTGCTGACGGTCACGTGCCAGGCTAAATCCAGGGTTTATTTCAGGAAGAATCCAGGTTTAGATGACTCTGTATATTTATATGTTTACCCCAGATTCATCGCTATCCTGTTGAATTATTTGTTTTTCTCATCCTCTCCGTCGACCGGCATTTCGTAGGACGCCATGCTGGGGCGCTCCATATCATCATGCACCGTTGACTCACGGTCACCGCGGCGACTCAAGTGCTGCTCCAGGGCGTCGCTCCTCAGGGGAATGG
Source organism: Gammaproteobacteria bacterium (assembly GCA_029860045.1). GTDB lineage: Bacteria > Pseudomonadota > Gammaproteobacteria > UBA9214 > UBA9214 > UBA9214. The sequence goes on from JAOUBY010000011.1 coordinate 18,963, forward strand.
ATTCTTCGGCGTACATGACCTGGCGAATCAGGCGATCGCCGAATTCCAGCAACGCCAGGTCGTCGCTCAGGATCTTGTCCATGGTCTCGGGGTCAACATCGTAGGTCGTGTTGAAGCCTTCGCTCTTGACGAATTCCCGCAAGCGATCCACGTCATAACAGGCCATGAAGAAGAACTTCAGGCTGGTCTTTGACATGTTGCCAATCGCCGGACCGGCAGACTTCACCTTGAGAATCAGCTGACGCCAGGCACGCCCCTTTTCGTCGTATTCCTCCAGACCCTGCTCCTCGCGGTACTCATCAATAGTGAGCTTGCGGTCTTCAAAGTGGCCATGGCAATGGTCTTCGGTTACCAGCGCATAGGAGGCGCGGTCAAAGTTTTCGTCCTGACGACGCGTTGATAACAGTCCTACCGGGTAATACCGGCAGGCGGTCGGCCGGTCCTCGTAGACACTGCAGCCTTCATCGGTAACAAACTGGCACTCGTTGGTGCCTTCCTTCGGCTTGTACTTGACGCCCCCGACACTGTTCCTGCCGAACTCGAAGGGTTCGGTGTATTCCCTGAGAAATTCGGTTGAGGTAATACCCAGACGATTCTTGAGACGAATGATGTCATACGGAGTCAGCATGATATCAATGTTCTTGCAGCAGGCATTGAAGCAGTCGATATCCTTGTGGCATCGAAACTGAATAACGGCATCTCCCTGCATCTGATTGGGAATTACCGGGGTATCCGGAATCGGGGAATCGTCAATTAGCTTTGTATCATCTGACATCGTATTAACCTCAAAACAAACCAACTCAAACAGCCTGTAGGAGCGCTTTGCAAGCGCGAAGCAATTGTCAAAAAATGATCGCGCTTGCAAAGCGCTCCTACAGATTATTTCGAATGTAATTATCGAATTTCAATATTCCAGAAAAAGAAAAGTCCGGGCACCCTGAGGCACCCGGACTTTAATTTCAAACAACTGCTCGGGTGTTACTTGAACAGCTTGGACTTGTCGACCAGATCAACGTGTGCACGCTTGAAGCAGGTCCACTTCTTGGTTTCTTTGTCATATACAGAGTTAACAAAGCACTTCCAGTTCTCCTCATCGACAAAGTTCTTGTCCATGCGGTAGTAGAAACCCGGGTAACGGGATTCCTGACGGAACTCGATGTGCTTCATGTGGGCTTCAGCTGTGATGATACGGTGGTAGTTTTCCCAGGCACGCAGCAACTCATGCAGGTCCTTGGCACGCATCTTCTCGGCATCTTCCTTCAACATGTCGATCTTCTCACCGGCAACTTCCAGCATGTGGGAGTTGGTGGTGTAGTAGGTCGCAACACCGGCCACATACTCGTCCATGATCTTCTGCAGGCGGAACTGCAGCATCTTCGGCGTAATGTAGTTCGGGTTGACGTCGATAGCAGTACTGTAGTCCTTGAACTCCATGTAGTTGCGGACCGGCTTGTAAATTTCAGCAACCAGGTCTTCAACAGAAGTATCCAGCTCAGGGCTGTAGTCCTTGTTGTCCAGGCAGAACTTGACCATGGCCTTGGCAGCAAGACGACCTTCGGCATGTGAACCGGAGGAGAACTTGTGACCGGATGCGCCCACGCCGTCACCGGCAGTCCACAGACCAGTCACAGTCGTCATGGCACGGTAGCCCCAGTTCCAGCCCTTCGGCAGGTGCTCGGGAATACCTTCGCCAAGACCTTCGTCGGTCGGTGCGCCAACATCAGTAGGACCGGACACCCAGATGCCACAGCAACCGGAGTGTGACCCCAGCAGGTAGGGTTCGGTCGGCATCAGCTCGGAGTTCTTCTTCTCCGGTTCGATGTTCTCACCCACCCAGATACCACACTGGCCAACACACATGTCGAGGAAGTCTTCCCAGGCTTCTGCCTCAAGGTGCTTCACTTCGCGCGGTGTCAGGGTTTCACGCAGATTGGCAAGGGCGGTAACGGTGTCCATCCAGATCGGACCACGACCTTCCTTCATCTCTTTCAGCATGAGGTGGTTACGCAGGCAGGAAGCCGGAACGGCAGCCTGGCCATAAGGAGGATAGTCGTCCAGCATCTCCTTGTTGCGCTGCATGTAAATCTCGCCCGTGGCATTGGTAGCCTGGGACTTGAACAGCAGGAACCATGCGCCAACCGGACCGTAACCGTCTTTGAAACGGGTCGGTACGAAACGATTTTCCATCAGCGTCATCTCCGCACCAGCCTCGGCTGCCATGGAGTAGGTAGAACCGGCATTCCAGACCGGGTACCAGGCACGACCCGTGCCTTCACCAACAGAACGCGGACGGAAGATGTTCACACAACCGCCAGCAGCCAGCAGAATGGCCTTGGCCTTGTAGACGAATACCTTGTCTTCACGAACAGAGAAACCAACAGCACCGGCAACGCGGTTTGAATCGTTCTTGTCGTTAACCAGCTTGACGATGAAAACGCGCTCCTGGATGTTGTCGGTACCCAGCGCCTTTTTGGCCGCCTCGGCAACAATCCACTTGTAGGATTCACCGTTGATCATGATCTGCCACTTGCCTGAACGAACCGGCTTGCCGCCGTCCTTCAGAGGTGTCATACCCTTGGAACCGTCAAAGCGCTCACCGTTCTCGTCGGTCTTCCAGATTGGCAGACCCCATTCCTCGAACAGGTGCACAGACTCGTCCACGTGACGGCCAACATCGTAGGCCAGATCGTCACGGGTAATACCCATCAGGTCGTTGGAGACCATGCGGGTGTAATCGGCCGGATCCTGCTCGGTACCGATGTAGGTGTTAATAGCTGACAGACCCATGGCCACGGCACCGGAACGGTCCATGGCGGCCTTGTCTACCAGACGGATTTTAAGATCAGTGCCTTCTGCCCAGCGCATAACTTCGTAGGCGGCACCACAACATGCCATACCACCGCCGATGAGAAGAATATCAACTTCTTCTTCGACGACTTCAGGATTTCCAAATTCACCAGCCATTGTTAATTCCTCTTTCTAAATTCTTTGATGTCGTGTCGAATCAGACTTTAATCAGTTCGCTGGGATCGCCTGAGCGATAACCGTTGCACTGAACAAAGAAGCCTGGCTCCTCGATCTTGGACATATCCGCTTCCGGCTTGCCACCATAAGGATCAATAGAACCTTCCGGGGTAGTACGAATCGGGAACTTGAAGCGCTTCAGGGTGCCGTTGCGGAACTTGATGGTCCACATAATAGAGTCGGTACCACGCAGCGGCTGCACGGAACCACCCAGCGGGACGATGTCGGCATAGTGACGGGCCTCAATGGCCTGCTGCGGACAAATCTTCACACAGGAATAGCATTCCCAGCACTGCTCCGGCTCCTGGTTGAAGGCGCGCATGGCGTGACCGGTTTCAGAGCCGTCCTTGTCCAGCTTCATCAGGTCGTGCGGGCAGATATACATGCAAGCAGTCTTGTCCTGACCCTTGCAGCCGTCGCACTTATCAGTACGTACAAATGTTGGCATGTTATTTCTCCATCTGTTTTTAATGATTACTGCAGTTTAGTACTCCGTCGCCCCTCTCGGTGGCGGCGGTCTCTAGAGCCGTTACTTGGCGGAATGTCCGCTCATCTTGATTTCGACCTTGTCCTCATCCTTTATGCTGCCGTAGTACTCGCGCAGGATGGTGAGTACCTCCGGACGGGAGAACTTGTCGGATACGTCTTCACCTTCGGACAGCGCCTTGCGCAGCTTGGTACCGGACAGCAGGATGCGATCGGGTCCCTCGTGCGGGCAGGTCTTCATCGATGCCATGCCGTCGCACTTGTTGCACCAGAAGGTCCAGTCGATCTTGAGCGGCTGGGTCTCCAGCGCATCGGCCGGGATTTCATCGAAGATGGTATGTGCGTCGAACGGGCCGTAGTAATCACCAACACCGGCATGGTCGCGGCCAACGATCTGGTGGGAACAACCGTAGTTCTGGCGGAACACGGCGTGCAGCAGCGCTTCACGCGGACCGGCGTAACGCATATCCAGCGGGTAACCGGCCTGGATCACGGTATTGTTGGAGAAGTACTTCTCGATCAGGGTGCCAATGGCGTTACTGCGCACGTCGGCGGGGATATCGCCGGGCTTCAGCTTGCCAAGCAGGGAATGAATCAGCACGCCGTCCAGCGTCTCGATGGCGATCTTTGCCAGGTACTCGTGGGAGCGGTGCATCGGATTACGGGTCTGGAAGCAGGCAATGGTGTTCCAGCCGCGCTTTTCGAACTCGGCACGGGTCTGTGCCGGGGTCATGAACTGGTCGCCGTAGGTCTCCGGGAAGCCACCCTGCGACAGCACCTTGACCGGACCGGCCAGGTTCACATCGCCCTGCTCCATGACCATCTTCACGCCCGGATGCTCACCATCGGTGGTCTTGTAGACCATCATGCACTCGTGCTTCTTGTCGATGCCGAACTTCTCGGTCACCGTCATGGTAGCGAGGATCTCACCACTCTCGGAGTCGGCCAGCGCGATGTCGTCGCCCTCGCTGATGCCCTTGGCACTGACTTCGTCAGTCGACAGGGTGATCGGGATCGGCCAGAACAGGCCATTGGCCATCATCATGCCGTCACAGACGCCTTCCCAGTCGGCATGGGTCATGAAACCGTCCAGCGGGGTAAAACCGCCGATGCCCATCATAATGATGTCGCCGGCCTCGCGGGAAGATACGTTGATGCGGGTCAGGCCTTCCGCACGCGCCTTCTCGGCTGCCAGTGCGTCGCCCTCGAGCAGTAGCGGTTTCAACTCACCACCGCCATGTGGCTTAACTAGTGTGGACATGATGCTCCTTCAATGCCGCGGTCTTTATAGAAATTCTGTTGTGCCTGCACGTGTTTCTGTGGCCCGGGCTGGCTGCGCAACGCACGCAGTCCCGGCCATGGCAGGGGTGGCATAAGATACCCCTTTGGCTCTGAATTTCAAACCAGTAAAATCTTGCCGTTAATAAACCCAGCTTATTTCTTGCCGGGCTCAACTTATCATTAGTAACATATTGTTATTATTAATATATTCTACGTGATGCTATATCGGTATCCGGTAATGTTTTCATGCTATTTCCACACCTGGATAGGGGCATTTCAGGTGATTAGGCGTGGGGTTATTACAACCCGCTCCCAAGCAGCATTTTCAACCCGACCATGAGCAGGAACAGGGAAAACAAGCGCTGCAGAACCGGGCGCGGTAAATAGTGCGCCAGGCGTGCACCCAGCGGGGCCAGCGGCACACTGGACAGCACGATACCCGCCACGGCCGGCCAGTAGATAAAACCGGTGGCCCAGCCCCGCTGCACCATGATGGACAGGTCACCCACGGCGAAACCCGCCGCCCCGGCCAGTGCTATCGGCAGGCCACAGGCGGCCGAGGTACCCACCGCACGACGGATGTCGACACCATTCCACAACAGGAACGGCGTGGTCAGCGTACCGCCACCGATACCCAGCAAGGCCGAAACAGCCCCGATCGTGGTACCGGCACCCGTCATCCCTGCCGCGCCCGGCAAACCCCGGTGCGCAGCCGGTTTCACACCAAACCACAACTGCAGTGCCACCAGGATTTCGAATACACCGAAAAACAGGGCCAGTCCGGGGCTGCTGACCTGGCGCGCCAGCCACGCACCGCCCAGCCCGCCAACAACGATACCCGGCACCAGGGCGCGCACTGTCGTCCAGACCACACTGTCACGGCGATGATGCGCCAGCAATGAAGCAATGGCGGTCGGGACGATGGCTGCCAGCGAGGTACCGACCGCCGCGTGCATCAATTGCGCATCCGCCACGTGACCGGCAAACAGCAGTGCCAGCGCAGGCACAATCACCAGGCCACCACCGACGCCCAGCAGCCCGGCCATGAGCCCAGCGACGGCGCCGGTTATCAGATAGGCAAGCAGTTCCATGATGCGGAATTATCTCGCAGGTTACGCACTTCGTGTCTATTGATGCAGGAGCGCTTATCAAGCGCGATATTGATTTTTATTTAATCCAGATCGTCTTGGCATTCACGAATTCGTGAATGCCGTGGTGTGACAGCTCACGGCCATAGCCGGAATTCTTGACGCCGCCAAACGGCAGGCGCGGATCACTTTTCACCAGCCCGTTCACAAAGGCCGCACCGCACTGCAACTGCCGCGCAATCGCCTCGCCCTGGTCGATGTCCTGCGTCCAGACGCTGCCACCCAGACCAAAATCGGAATCATTGGCAATACGGAGGGCATCTGCCGTGTCCTGTGCACGGATGACACTGGCAACCGGGCCAAACAGTTCTTCTTTATAAGAACGGATACCCGGACGAACCCGGTCAAGAATGGACGGTTGATAGTAAGCACCCGGACCATCCAGCGGTGCACAGCCAGTCACCGCGACCGCGCCCTGGTCGATGCTCTCGACAACCTGCTGATGCAGTTCGTCACGCAGGTCGTGACGCGCCATGGGCCCTATCTGGTTGGACTCGTCCAGCGGATCACCGACCGGCAGCGCCTCGACAGCCGCCTTGAAACGGGCAACAAAATCGTCGGCAATCTCCGGCACCACGATAAATCGCTTGGCGGCGATACAGCTCTGCCCGGTGTTGAGAAAACGCGAGGCCACGGCAGTTTCCACGGCCGACCCGAGGTCAGCATCGGCCAGCACGATGAAGGGATCGGACCCGCCCAGCTCCAGTACCGACTTCTTGACTGCGGCACCGGCCGTGGCGGCCACCTGCCGGCCGGCCGGTTCGCTGCCGGTCAGTGTCACCGCGTGTACACGAGCATCCTCGATTACGCCGGCAACCTGTGAGGATGGAATCATCAGGGTGCGAAATACCCCGCCCGGGAAACCGGCCTCGGTAAAGACCTGTTCTATGGCGAGTGCGCACTGCGGCACGTTGGAGGCGTGCTTGAGCAGGCCGGTATTACCGGCCATCAGTGCCGGGGCGGCAAAGCGGAACACCTGCCAGAAAGGAAAATTCCACGGCATAATGGCCAGCACCGTGCCAAGCGGTTGATAGGCCACCAGGCTACGGCCGGCATCGGACGCAATTTCTTCATCGGCAAGAAAGACGGCGCCATGGTCGGCATAGTACTCGCAGCCCAGTGCGCTCTTTTCCACTTCGGCACGCGCCTCCCGGATGGGCTTGCCCATCTCCAGCGTCATCATGCGCGCAAATGCTTCGCTGTTGCTGCGTAACACGGCTGCCGCCTTGCGTATCAGCGCACTGCGTTGTTCGATCGGTGTTGCACGCCAGCCCGGTGCTGCCTGTGCAGTTTGCTGCAATGCCGCTTCCAGCTGCTCCCTGCTGAAAGCCTCCACTACCTCGTGTGAACTGCCATCTGCCGGATTCACTGATGAAATCACTGCGGACCCCTCCTGTTTTTTGTTGCCGCATTTTCTGTAACTATAGCAACCATGACACAACAGTTCGGCAAACTTGTAGCAATTATCTCCCTGGCCGTCGTGTTCGGCAGCGCCGTGGCCGGCGACACGCTGGAATTACAGCGTGAGCGCTTCCTTGATGCGCGCAAAGCGTTGAACGACAACAGGCTGGGGGATTTTAGCCGGCTGCGTGACCAGCTCACGGACTACCCGCTCTATTCCTATCTGGAATACTGGCGCCTGCAAGACCGTCTCAGGGTTATCCCTGACCGGGAAATCCTGGCCTTCATCGAGCGCTATGCTGACCAGCCGGTGAGCAATCGCCTGCGCCGCAGTTGGCTGTACAAGCTGGCTCACAAGCGCGACTGGAAGCAATTCCTCGCACAGTACCGGGGCAGCCAGCCGGTAAAACTGCAGTGCTACCGCTTGCAGGCACTACTCCACAACGGGGAAGAGGAACGACTGGTAGAGGACGCCCTGTCACTCTGGCTGGTTGGCCGTTCCCAGGACAAAGTCTGCGACCCGGTGTTCAGGCACCTTGAAGAACAGGGCGCCCTCACCCGTGACCTGCTCTGGCAACGCATCCGGCTCGCCATGGCCAGCGGCAATCCCAGCCTGGCCGGTTACCTGGCGCGTTCGCTGCCGGAGGAAGATCAAAGCTGGGTGTCGCTGTGGCGCGAGGCCCGGCAACGACCGGCCAGCACGCTGAAAGCAAAAATGCTGGCCAGCGACACACCCCTTGCACGTGAAATCATTCTCTACGCGCTGCACCGCATTGCCCGTAGCAGTGTCGATCAGGCACACGATAAATGGGAGGAAATCAGGCCGCGATACCAGTTCGATGCCGTTGCAGCCGGCGAACTCGACAAGGATATCGCACTGCTTGCCGGCTGGCGCCGGCACCCGGATGCACATGCATGGCTGGCCGCGGTACCGGATGCCGTGGCCGATACCGAAGTGCGCGAGTGGCGCATCCGCACAGCTATCAGCGCAGAATTGTGGGAGGCCGTGCTCGCACATGCCTGGGCCATGCCCGAGGATGAAACCGACAACGAGGAATGGCGTTACTGGCGCGCCATCGCTCTGAAAAACACCGGTGCCAGTCAGCGCGCCACGGACCAGCTCGCCCCGCTGGCCAAGCAACGCGACTACCACGGCTTTCTTGCTGCAGACGCGTTGCGCTGGCCGTACGTGATGGACAACCGGCCAATTGAAGCCACAGCGGAAGACCTGGAGGAATTACGCCAACAACCGGGCATCATCCGCGCCCGTGAACTGTATCTTGCCAGGCTGATGCTGGAGGCACGGCGCGAGTGGCATGCCGCGATCACAAAACTGGATGCAACCGGGCTCAAACTGGCTGCACGGCTGGCAAATGAGTGGGGCTGGCATGACAGCGCCATACTGACGGTCGCTCGCAGCGCGGATTACGATGACCTGGTGCTGCGATTTCCGATTGACCACGCGGAAGATATCGAGCGTTACGCCGATGAATACCAGCTTGACCCCGGACATATACTTGCCGTCATCCGTACTGAAAGCGCATTCAACAAGGACGCCCGTTCCGGTGCCGGCGCCCTCGGCCTCATGCAACTGATGCCGGCGACAGGGCGCGTCACGGCCAGAAAACATCGCATCCCCCTGCCCGGCTCACGCCACCTGTACGAGGCGGAACGTAACATCCGCATCGGTTCCGCCTACCTCAAGCAGGTCATGGACCAGTATGATGACAACATCGTGCTGGCATCTGCTGCTTACAATGCAGGACCTCACCGGGTACAACGCTGGCTGCCTGAAGAACAGAAACAGGCGGCTGAGAACTGGATTTCGGCTATCCCGTTTGACGAGACGCGCAAGTATGTGCAGCGTATCCTTGCCTATGCGGCCATCTATGACTGGCGCATGGAGCGCCCGGTTACGTCGCTGGAAAAACGCATGCCAGACATCCGTCCGAAAGGTCATTACGCAACAGAACAACGCTGAAAAATGGGAACTCCGGACAAACCATGAGCATAGAGACAATCTGTATTCTTGGTGGCAGCGGCTTTGTCGGTCAGCACCTGGCAAATCGGCTTTCATCAGATGGCTATCGTGTCCGCATCCTGACTCGACGCCCGGAACGGCACCGCGCACTGAGCATTCACCCGCACATTAGCCTGCACGGCGCGGATGTGCACGATCCTGCACAACTGCACCAGCACCTTGCCGGTGCCAGTACCGTCATCAACCTGATCGGCATTCTCAACGACCCTGACAGAAAGGGTGCAGGCTTTCAGCAGGCCCATATCGAATTGCCGCGCAAGGTCGTGCAGGCGGCGCTGGAGTGTGGCGTGCAACGACTGCTGCACATGAGTGCACTGAACGCCAGCGCGGATGAAACGGACAGCCGGTACCTGAAGACCAAGGGCGCTGGAGAAGACCTGGTACATTCCGCGGCGGCACACGACCTGATCGTCACCAGCCTGCAGCCATCGGTCATGTTCGGCGACGGCGACAGCTTCTTCAATCGCTTTGCAAGCTTGCTGCGCCTCTCACCGCTGGTGTTCCCGCTGGCCTGCCCGAACAGCCAGTTCGCACCGGTTTATGTTGGAGATGTTGTCGAGGCCATCTGCCGTTCACTGCATGATGCCACGGGCGGGGAACGGCTCGAACTGTGTGGACCGGAAGTGTTTACCCTGCAGGCGCTGGTCGAATACACCCGTGACCTGATCGGCCTGCATAGCAAAATCATCGGCCTTGGCGACAGGCTGTCACGCCTGCAGGCGCATGTATTCGGTCTGCTGCCGGGTCAGCCATTCACCATGGATAATTATTATTCCCTGCAAAAAGACAGTATCTGCAGGTACAACGCACTGCCGACACTGGGCATCAGCCCGACACCGGTCGCGGCCATAGTGCCGGGCTATCTCGCCGGTAAAAACTGCCGTGCGCGCTACCATGATATGCGCCGCAGATCGGGGCGAGGCTGAGCGGCATGGATATCTACCTGGTCGGTGGCGCAGTACGCGACAAACTACTGGGTTTGCCGGTCAGCGAACGCGACTGGGTCGTGGTTGGTGCCACGGTGCAGGAAATGGTCGACCTGGGCTACCAGGCCGTTGGCAAGGATTTCCCGGTGTTCCTGCACCCGCAAACCAAAGAGGAGTACGCACTTGCCCGCACCGAGCGCAAAACAGCACCCGGTTACACGGGCTTTGACATTTGCGCCGATCCCGCCATCACACTCGAGGAAGACCTGTTACGGCGCGACCTGACCATCAATGCCATGGCGGAAACCGCACACGGGAAACTGATCGACCCTTACGGCGGCCAAGACGACCTCGATAACGGTCTGCTGCGGCATGTCTCTCCGGCATTTTCAGAAGACCCGGTTCGGGTTCTGCGAGTCGCGCGCTTCGCCGCACGCTTCGCACACTACGGATTTAATGTTGCGCACGACACCAACGCACTGATGCGCCGCATGGTGGACAACGGTGAGGTCGACTATCTGGTTGCGGAACGCGTCTGGGCAGAATTACACAAGGCGCTGGCCAGCAACACCCCGGCACGGTTCTTTACCGTACTGGCCGGTTGCGGTGCGCTGAAAAAGCTGTTTCCGGAAGTTGCCGAACTACCGGCAAGCAAAACAGCTGCACACGAGCAGGCACACCTTGCCCTGCCGGTACTGAATCATGCCGTTGATATGTCGGACAGCCGCACGATACGCCTTGCCGCGCTGGTCTGCGACCTCGACAACGGCACCGATGGCGGCCTCGACCGGAATCAACTCAATGCATTCTGTGAGCGCCTGCGCTTGCCAAACAGTTACCGGGAACTGGCCGACATGGCCCTGCAATACCGACAGCGCCTGCATGACAGCGCGCAATTGTCCGCCAGTGAATTACTGGATTTGCTAACCGCGCTGGACGCGTTCCGGCGCGCTGAACGTCTTGCCGATTTCATTGCCGTGTGCGCGACAGAGGCACATAGCATGAACCCGGCTATGCAGGACTACGCCCCGGCAGACTTGCTCGAACGTGCGTTGTTGGCAGCAGAATCCATCACGCCGGATACTGCTGGAAAGTCCGGCAAGGAAATAGGAAAGGCGATACGCGACCAGCGTATAAAGGCGATTGAAAATATTCTGCTGTAGGAGCGCCTTGCAGGCGCGATATAAATAGTCAATCGCGCCTGCAAGGCGCTCCTACAAAAACATCCACAGCAGCACGGTACCCAGCAGCAGGCGATATACCACGAACGGCCACATGCCGATGCGCTCGATCAACTGCAGGAATAAATGGATGCATAACCAGGCGCTCACCGCGGATACGAGCGCACCCAGTGATATAGCACCCCAGTCAACCGGCGCAGACTGCTGCACCAGTTTGCCGGTCTCGTAGACACCGGCCATTGCGATCACCGGAATGGACAGCAGAAACGAAAATCGCGCGGCCGCTGTACGCGACAACCCCAGCGCCAGTCCCGCCGTCATGGTGATACCGGAACGCGAGGTGCCGGGAATGAGGGCCAGTGCCTGCGCCAGGCCGATAAAGATGACATCCACCAGGCGCAACGACTTCTCGTCACGCAACTGGCGTCCGTAATAGTCCGCGGCCCACAGCAACGCACCAAAACCTATGGTTGCCACGGCAATGACCAGCGGTGAACGCAGCACAGTCTCGATGAAATCGTGCAACAGCAGGCCGACCGCCACCACTGGCAGGGTAGCGAGCAACACAAACCATGCCAGCCGGGCATCGCTGTCCACCCTGCGCGTGGTACAGGAGCGCAACCAGGCCACGAACAGGCGCAGCACATCCGCGCGAAAATAGGCGAGCACGGCGACCAGGGTGCCGACATGCACTGCCACATCGAACGCCAGGCCCTGATCCGCCCAGCCAACCAGGCGCGGTATCAGGATCAGGTGTGCCGAACTGGAGATAGGCAGGAACTCGGTAAGCCCCTGCAACAGGGCCAGCCAGATTGCGTGCAGGTTATCCATAAGTGACGCGCATTCTGCGCTGATGTGCAGGTTTTCTCAACAACTGTCCCTCGCGCAAAGACGCAAAGAATATAGCGTCGTCCCCGCGCAGGCGGGGACCCAGCCCGTACGAATAGTTTGTGGCTGGATTCCCGCCTGCGCAGGAATGACATCAGATATTTTAGTGCCAGGTGTTTTTCTCTTCTCTGGAAACTCCGGGGCAATTATTGATTGTCTATATTTGCGCCCTGGCGGCTTTGCGCGAGATTCTTTTTAGAGGCGATACCTGAAGTCCTGCATTCGAAACCCCGGGATCTCGATGTCCAGTTCGCGCGTCAGTGCAATACTTTGAAAGCGTTCACCCATTTCGCCGGGCAGGATCAGAGTCTTGGCCTGCTGGACCTGGCGCAGGTAATCAACATCATCTGTCGGGCCGGCAGCCTGTAGCAGGCTGTCCAGCCCACAGTCGAGCAGGAAGTACGACTGTGTTGTATAGCCGCTGACCGCAAGCTCTGCCGTGACCGCAGCCTCGGCAACGGCAGTAAAATCTACATGCGCAGTAATGTCCTGCAACCCCGGCCAGCGCAACACATCGGCGTGCGCACGTTGCCGGTAATGGCACAATAGCGTGCCGCTGGAACGCTGCTCGTGGTAATACTCGCTCCTCGGATAACCGTAATCGATCAGCAGGATCATGCCGGCCTGCAGGCTCGCGGCTACACTCTGCAACCAGGGCTGCAGTGACGTGTTCAGCTCCGAAACATATCCATCCGGCAATGCGCTTTCACGCGCAATACGCGCAATCCCGGCCCTCAGTTCATCGGTTGCTACCGGCCCTGTTTGCCAGGCAAAACCGTCTTCAGCACGGGTAACAAAGTACTGCTCCGCCTCTTCCCCCCGCCAGCGGAAACGCTCCACCGCCATGGCATCGAGGACCTCGTTGCCCAGCATTACGCCGCGAAAACCCTGCTCCGGAAGGCAATCAATCCAGACAACGCGCTCGAACAGTTCCGGCAGCTCGGCCTGCAACAATTGCTGCTGACGCTGCTTCAGCTCGGCACTGCGCTCAAGAATGAAGTAGCGTTGCGGCAGGCATTCCAGGGTATCCAGCCCAGCCAGCAGGTCCACGGCCAGGCGTCCGCTGCCAGCACCAAATTCCAGGATATCTCCACCGTCCAATGCGCCCAGCACCGCCGCACAGCTGCGTGCAATGCAAGCACCGAACAATGGCGAGATCTCCGGCGCGGTCACAAAGTCGCCGCCGGCGCCAAACTTTCTCAGCCCCGCACTGTAGTACCCGAGCCCCGGCGCATACAGACACAGTTCCATGAAGTGTGAGAACGGGATGGCACCACCATTGTCGGTGATCGCCTGGCAAATCTGCGCTGACAAGGCATCGCTCAGCGCCTGCTCATCCGCCCCCGGCGCGGGAAGCTCTGTTACCGTTACCATTTTCAGTCAGGTCACTGGCGGCCAGACGACCCGGGTCAACACCTGGTCGCTATCGTCAAAAGCCGACCACATGTCGGCATAGCGCTCACCGCTGACCGGGTGGCGTGCATCGGGAACGATCTCCGCCAGCGGATACAGGACGAAGGCATAGCGGGTAATATCCGCACGCGGCAGGATCAGGCCGCCTTCATCCATAACCACGTCATCATATATAAGTAGATCAAGATCCAGGCTGCGCGCCGTCATTGATTCACTACGCTCACGCCCGCTGGCAGCCTCGATAGCGTGCAGCTGTTCCTGCAGTTGAAATGGATCAACACGGGTCCTGAAACCGACCACCAGGTTATAGAACGGCGCACTGTCAAACCCGACGGCGTCACTCTCGTACACCGATGACTGCTGCAGGTGACCGTAATCATCAGCCAGCTGCTGTAACGCCAGGCTTATATTCCGCTCACGATCGATATTGCTGCCGATGCTGACGTAGACCTGCGCCATACCGGTTCACTCCCGACTGCCGCGCTCGATTATGACACCGACATCACGCGAGCCACGCACCGCACCCGGCTTGTGTACGGTCAGACGCAACCACGGTACATTGAATTCACCGATTACGATTTCGGCAACTTTTTCGGCAAGCGTTTCCACCAGCTGATACTCGCTGTTCCCGATAAACTCGATCAACCGCTTGGAGACGGCCTTGTAATTGAGCGTGTCCTCGATGTCATCGGTCGCGGCGGCACGCGGGATGTCCGCGCCCATCTCAAGGTCCACGCTGATGGTCTGCTTGACCTTGCGCTCCCAGTCATAAATGCCAATGATGGCTTCGATGCGCAGATCAGTGATGAAAACAATATCCATACTATTTGCCCTTCTGACAGGCGCTCCAATATAGAGCCTCGCCGCCAGCTTGGCCAGCAACACAACAGGCTGCCAACACAGCTCACGCTTGACGTCGGGGCGCTTAACGATTCCAATGTCTCGCCATGGACCCTGATTACCTGCTCATTATTGGCGGCTACCTGTTCGGCTCGATCTCCACCGCCATCCTCGTCTGCCGACTCATGGGATTGCCCGATCCGCGCACCGAGGGCTCGCGCAACCCCGGCGCCACCAATGTCGCGCGTATCGGCGGCAAAAAGGCCGCCGCACTCACCCTGTTTGGCGACATGCTGAAAGGCCTGGTACCGGTACTCATAGCGCATATCCTGCACGCCGATGTCACCATACTGGCCGGCACGGCACTGGCCGCATTTCTGGGCCACCTCTACCCGGTATTCTTTGGTTTCCAGGGAGGCAAGGGGGTGGCAACCGCGCTTGGCGTGGCGTTTGGACTGCACTGGCCGGTCGGCCTGCTGACCGCTGGCACCTGGCTGCTGATGGCTGTGCTGTTTCGCTATTCCTCGCTGGCCGCGCTCACCGCCAGTCTTGCTATCCCGGCCGGATTTGCCTGGCTATGGCCAGAGCCGGTACTGGTCGGCGCAATGTGCATCATGGTGGTGTTTCTGTACTGGCGGCATAGATCGAATATCGCCAACCTGCTCGGCGGCCGCGAAGGCCGAATCAGTTTTGGCAAGAAACAAGACTTGTAGGAGCGCCTTGCAGGCGCGACACGAAATCATCGCGCCTGCAAGGCGCTCCTACCGGCAACTATCAACCGCCGGCAAATCCTCCAGTGACCAGCGCGGCGCGGCCTTGATCGACAGGCTTTCCGCCTGCCCGGCCTTCAGCCGACAAAAGCCTGCGTAGGCAATCATGGCGCCGTTGTCAGTACAAAACTCCGGGCGCGGATAGCAAATACGCCCGCCCTGTTGCTCCATCAACTCGCCAAGGCGCGCACGCAAACGTTGATTGGCGCCCACACCACCGGCAATGACCAGTGTACCGAGCCCGGTCTGCTCCAGTGCGCGGCGGCACTTGATAAACAGGGTATCCACCACCGCGTCCTCGAAGGCACGCGCGATATCGGCGCGGTCCTGCCCGGTCTTGTCACAGGCCTTCCAGGTGTTAAGGGCAAAGGTCTTGAGGCCACTGAAACTGAAATCCAGACCCGGCCGATCGGTCATGGGGCGCGGAAAGCGAAACCGCCCGGGATCACCCTCCAGTGCCAGTGCCGCCAACGCCGGTCCGCCCGGGTAGGACAGACCCAGCACCGTCGCCGTCTTGTCAAAGGCCTCGCCGACGGCATCATCAACAGAATCACCCAGTAGCCGGTAGCGCCCGACCCCCTCGACCTCCACCAGCAGGGTATGCCCGCCGGAAACCAGCAGGGCCAGAAACGGGAACCCGGGTGGATTGGCCTCCAGCATCGACGCCAGCAGGTGGCCTTCCATGTGGTGTACCGCCACGGCCGGCACCCCCCAGGTCCAGGCGAGACTGCGCCCGGCAGCCGCGCCAACCAGCAGTGCGCCCACCAGGCCGGGTCCGGCGGTATAGGCCACACCATCAACATCTTTTCCGGTAATCCCTGATTTATCAAATACCTGCTGAATAAGCGGCAGCAACTTGCTGACATGGTCACGTGAGGCCAGCTCCGGAACTACGCCACCGTATTGCGCGTGTAACTCCACCTGGCTGTACAGCGCATGGCCCAGCAGGCCGCGTTTACCGTCGTACAGGGCGACACCGGTTTCATCGCAGGAGGTCTCGATACCAAGGGTAATCATGCCCGTATGGTAGCCGCCAGTTCTTGTTACACAAGGAAATTTTGCCTTTTCGGCGGGACGTGTATAGAATTCGCAGCCCTTGTAACCATCAGTTAACCGGTGTTGTATGCCCAATGTACGTGTAAAAGAGAACGAACCGTTTGAAATCGCCCTGCGCCGCTTCAAGCGTTCCTGTGAAAAAGCCGGCGTGCTGGCCGAAGTGCGTCGTCGCGAGTTTTATGAAAAGCCGACCCAGGAACGCAAGCGCAAAATGGCTGCCGCAGTGAAGCGCACCCAGAAGAAGGTTTCCCGCGAACTGTCGCGCCGCGTGCGCCTGTACTGATCTCTCCCCTTTTTGCGCATGTCCATCAAGGACCGCATTCAGCAGGACATGAAAGATGCCATGCGCGCCAGGGACAAGGAGCGTCTCGGCACCATTCGACTGATCCTCGCCGCCATCAAGCAACGCGAAGTTGACGAGCGTATTGAACTGGATGATACGCAGGTCATCGTGGTGCTCGACAAGATGGTCAAGCAACGACGCGAATCCATCACGCAGTTCGAGAAGGCCAGCCGCGACGACCTGATTGCCAGGGAACAGAGCGAGCTCGAGGTCATCACCCCCTATTTACCCGCCGCACTCAGTGAAGACGAAATCACGCAACTGATCGATGCTGCCATGCAAGCCACTGGCGCCAGTTCTATCAAGGACATGGGCAAGGTTATGGGCCAGCTGAAGCCGAAGCTCGCCGGCCGTGCCGACATGGGCGCCGTCAGCGCCATGATCAAAGCCAGGCTGTCATAACAGCTAATCCCGCGAAGGCAGGGATCCAGCCTGAAAGTCGACAGCGCTGTAAATTTTCACTGACCAGCTTATCAAGCCCTGGCTCCTGAATTGCCTGGCGGCTTTGTGCGAAACATGACTGCTTCCCTTTCCGGGATATCCCTTTTACCCTAGCTCTCATGGCTGGCCGTATTCCGCAATCCTTCATTGATGAGCTGCTTGCACGCATCGACATCGTCGATGTGATTGATCCACGCGTGCCGCTCAAGAAGGCTGGACGCGAATTCAAGGCCTGCTGCCCGTTCCACGGCGAGAAAACTCCCTCATTCACTGTCAGCCAGGTAAAACAGTTTTATCACTGTTTTGGCTGCGGCCAGCACGGCACCGCCATCACCTTCCTGATGGACTACGAGCACATGGACTTTGTCGAGGCCATCGAGGAACTGGCGCACCGTGCCGGCCTGGAAGTGCCGCGCGAGACCGGGGGTGACAACAGGCATGCACCCTCGACACAGCCACACTATGCATTGCTGGAGCGCATTTCCGACTACTACCAGGAACAGTTGCGCAGCCATCCGCAGGCGGGCCACGCCGTCGAATATCTGAAACAGCGCGGTCTCACCGGCGAGGTCGCGGCACGCTTCAAAATCGGTTTCGCGCCGCCGGGATGGGAGAATCTCGCCAACGCCCTTAACGCTGACAGTGCCACGCAAAAGCTGCTGCTCGAACTGGGCCTCACGGTACAGCGCGATGACGGCAAGGGCGCCTATGACCGCTTTCGTGACCGTGTGCAATTCCCCATTCATGACCGCCGCGGCCGCACCATCGGTTTTGGCGGGCGCGTGCTCGACAACGGCACACCCAAGTACATGAACAGCCCCGAGTCGGCCGTGTTCCACAAGGGGCAGGAACTGTATGGCCTGCATGAGGCACGCAAGGCAGTGCGCAAGCTGGAACGCATCCTGGTGGTGGAAGGCTACATGGACGTAGTGGCACTGGCACAGTTCGACATCAACTACGCGGTGGCAACACTGGGCACCGCCACTACCCCCGAACACCTCGAACGCCTGTTCCGCACGGTGCCGGAGGTGGTGTTCTGCTTCGACGGCGATCGCGCCGGGCGAGAGGCTGCCTGGCGCGCACTGGAAAATTCACTGCCGGCCCTCGCGGATGGCCGCGAGGCACGCTTCCTGTTCCTGCCTGAGGGAGAGGACCCGGATTCGCTGGTGCGCAAGATTGGCAAGGACGCCTTCGAGCAGGGCATCGCCAGCGCCACCCACCTGTCCGACTTCTTCTTCGAACGGCTGTCCGCACAGCTCGACATCGACAGCATCGACGGACGCGCGCGGCTGGTTAACCTGGCCAGCCCCCTGCTTGCACGTATGCCGGATGGCATGTTCCGGCAACTCATGACCGAGCGACTTGCCGAACTGGCCGGTACCTCGGTCAATGCACTGGCAGGGCGGCTCAAGTTACCCCAGGATGCCGCAGACGACCCACAGCCACCGGCGCAGCCGGTACCCGTCGCGGGCGGAACAAGCCCGGTACGGGAAGCCATCTCCATCCTGCTGTACCAGCCAGCACTGGCACGGGAGGTCGGGGAATTACCATTTCAGGAACCCGTCGATGTACCCGGTGTCTCACTTTTGACGGAGTTGCTGGAATTACTGCAGCAGCAGCCGTTGGCCAGTACCGGCGCCATCCTGGAACACTGGCGCGACCGCGAGGAAACACGCCATCTGGCGAAACTGGCCAGCTGGACCCCGGTCAGCGAGGGCCTGGATCTGCTACCCGATTTGCAACACCAATTGCAGCGGATTTACCGGCAACACCTGGAGCGGCGCATTGCGATTTTAAACAAAAAAGAGGTAAGTCATACACTTAGCGAAGATGAACGCAGGGAGTACTGGAAACTGCAGACCCTGCTCCAGGAGGCCAGGTAGGTAAGTTTTTGGACAAAAAGCGTTTTTTCGGCTTGGATTCAGCTTGGCTGACCCCCATTTATTCGACTATACTGCGCGATTATTTTTCGCTCCTGTACAGATACTGACTTTTGAGCACTGTTGTGCTCGCGGATCACTATGGATAAAGATCAACAATCCCGTCTGAAACTACTCATTGAGAAAGGCAAGGAGCAGGGCTTCCTGACCTATGCCGAGGTCAACGATCATCTGCCGGATGAGATCGTCGATCCGCAGCAGATTGAAGACATCATCAGCATGATTAACGACATGGGTATCCTGGTGCATGAAGTGGCACCGGACACCGATTCGTTGATGCTCGCCAGCGCCAAGAATACCGCTGATGAAGACGCGGCAGAGGAAGCCGCCGCCAACCTGGTCACCGTTGACAGCGAGTTCGGTCGCACGACTGACCCGGTACGCATGTACATGCGTGAAATGGGCACAGTCGAGTTGCTCACCCGCGAAGGCGAAATCGTGATTGCCAAGCGTATCGAGGATGGCCTCAACCAGGTGTTGCAGGCGCTTTCCATCTATCCTGAAACAGCCGCTACCTTGCTGCGCGGGTACGAGCGGGTTGCCGCCGGCGAGATGCGCCTGAACGACCTGATCTCCGGCTTTATCGACCCCAACGCAGTTGAAGAGGAAATCCCTACACCGCAGGTCACACAGCCAAAAGATTCAACCACCACTGCCAATAAAGACGACAGTGATGATGACGACGAAGCCGTAGTAGACACGGGGCCGGACCCGGAAGAAGCGCGCACCCATTTTGCCGGGCTGGAGAAAACCTACCAGCAACTGGTCACCGCTATAAACAAGGGTGGCAAGAACGCCACGCGAGTGAAGAAGCTGCGCGACCAATTGTCCGAGCAGACCATGAGTCTCAAGCTGGTACCGCGCATCGTGGATATTCTGACCACCAATTTAAGGAATGCGATTACGCGCATCCGTTCGCACGAGCGTGCCATTATGGATGCCTGCGTGACTCGTGCAGGTATGCCGCGCAGGGATTTCATCACCTCGTTTCCGAACAATGAAACCGACCTCGGCTGGGTAGATACGCAGGCAAAGGGCGGGCACAAGTATTCCGCCGCCCTTGCACAGTTCAGGGATGAGATCGCCCGTACGCAGAACAAGCTGATCGCACTGCAGGCAAGCACACACCTGAGCATTGCCGAGATCAAGGATATCAACCGCCTGATGTCGATTGGCGAGGCCAAGGCTCGGCGCGCCAAGAAAGAAATGGTCGAGGCCAACCTGCGCCTGGTGATCTCGATTGCCAAGAAGTACACCAACCGCGGCCTGCAGTTCCTGGATCTTATCCAGGAAGGCAATATCGGCCTGATGAAGGCCGTCGACAAATTTGAATACCGCCGCGGCTACAAATTCTCGACCTATGCCACCTGGTGGATTCGCCAGGCAATCACGCGTTCCATTGCTGACCAGGCACGGACTATCCGCATCCCGGTGCACATGATCGAAACCATCAACAAGCTCAACCGCATATCACGCCAGATGCTGCAGGAGATCGGCCGCGAACCCACGCCCGAGGAACTCGCCGAGCGCATGGATATGCCGGAAGACAAGATCCGCAAGGTACTCAAGATCGCCAAGGAACCGATCTCAATGGAGACACCGATCGGTGACGACGAAGATTCACACCTGGGTGATTTCATCGAGGACCAGAACATCGACTCACCGATCGATTCAGCCTCCATGGAAGGCCTCAGGGAGGCCACCCAGTCCGTGCTCTCCGGGCTAACGCCACGTGAAGCCAAGGTGTTGCGCATGCGCTTCGGTATCGACATGAATACCGATCACACGCTGGAAGAAGTCGGCAAGCAGTTCGACGTCACGCGTGAGCGCATTCGCCAGATCGAGGCCAAGGCGCTGCGCAAACTGCGTCACCCGACCCGCTCGGAACCGTTACGCAGCTTCCTGGAAGCGGAGTAAGGAACTGCACGTTTGCCGGATACATGAGATCCGGCAAACCTTTCATCAGAATATCAAAGCATGCATTCCGGGTTATGCAACTCTGCATGACAGTTTGAACACAGCAGGCGACATTTTTCAGCTTCGCCTAGAACAAGCCGCCACTTCCGGTTAGACAGCGACCTCAAGTCCAGCTGAAAGTCTTTTGATGCGGGGTCTGTATGGTGAAACTCGAGCGCGGCCGAGTTTTTGTTATATCCACACTTCTCGCATTTCATCCCCTTTAGTTTTATCAGCTGCAGTTTGCGCCGCCGGCCTCTTAGCTGCTGCGCCTGGTAACTTTGAAAGCTCTGGTTGTTCACCGTGTTCTTGCATTGCCGGGAACAGTATTTTGTCTGCCGACCAGTCAGTTTTTTACCGCAGTGTAAACATTTCAGCACGATGGTCACTGTAACAGTATTATGAAAGTTTTCATAATCATGTAAAAAATCTTAAACCCATCATAAAAATTGCTAGAATACGTCGCTTCGGGCCTGTAGCTCAGTTGGTTAGAGCAGGGGACTCATCAAATGGTGCGTTCATGCTGTAAGGCATGAAATGAACGGGATGAATTCAGGGAAACCTTAACAGCAAGGCTGATGGCAACCCTGAGCCAAGCCGGGAGTACACTCCCGGAAGGTGCAGAGACTACCTGGGGACTTCAGTGTCCTTAATAACAGGCAAGAGCGTCCCGCACCCCAACATACGTGATGTGGGTGATGAGATAGTCCGCTCCTGGTAGAAATATCAGGCTACAGTGAATCCCTTGGTCCCAGGTTCGAGTCCTGGCGGGCCCACCACTTCCATAATATTCATAGTGTTATGACGCCGAGACCATGGGACCGGAATCCCTTGGTCCATCGATTGCGGATGAAATCCGGCGACATCCAACAATCTTCCGAACGTCCTGTTCCGACCCATTACGGACATTCAGCTCAAATAAATAACAACTCGGGGAGGAGTCGTTGTGCTGTTGTTCGGAACCTGCCCTCGTCACGCTAGTTTCGGCTTGCCATCCTGGCTGTCAATGACTATAGGTGGATGCCGATCCTGTTGGCTTTATACATGTTGTATCTTGCAAGCTAGTCATGCATATGACACTGGCTGCACAGTTTCGCGGGACCGCTGGGTCTGCCTGCCTTATTCAGGTCAAGATGACAGCCGATGCAATTTTCGTGAAAGGCGTCACGGCTGTTGCGCGGCATGTGTGAATTCGCCGTGTGGCAGGATAGACAGGCCCGCTTGATGCGTCTGCCTGGCGAGGTGTGGTGACACGTAGTGCACTGAATATCTGTATGGGTTTGGTGCGAAAATTGCACTTTACCCGGCGCGGATTCTATCTCCACTGGCTCGGCTGGCCCTGCAGTCACATTACCCGTACACGTCATCAGCCATGTAAGCATCATTAATACACCTGTGTTCATGGGTTCTGTGACCATGCAAACAATGCCGACAGGACCACCATGACCAGTCCGGTTGCAATCGCTATGAATCGGGCAAGCCACATGCGCATATCGACATTACACCATATCGAAGAGTTCGGTATGGACCCGCCGCAGCGGCACCTCCATGGTGCCCAGACTGCGTTCAACGCTGACAGTCATCGGCGTAGGCCCGCACAGGAAGTACTCAAGTGCGGCGTGATCTCCGGGCAGATGACGTTGCAACACTTCCCGGGTAATGAAACCCCTTTCTCCCATCCAGTCCGTAGGGGGATCATTGAGTACAATGACCATATGCAGGCGCAGGCGCTGCTGGAGCACCTGCAGTTCCTCGTATGCCGTCAATCGTTCCAGATTCCGGTAGGCATAGAACAACCACAATGACCGCCGATCCCCGCGGTCAGCCAGTGTCCTCAGCATACTCAGGATCGGGGCAATTCCGATTCCACCAGCCACGAATACGTAACCCGACGCATCTGGATACCGGTCGATGGAGAATGCACCGAACGGCCCATCCAGATAGAGGTACTGGCCTGGTTTGACTTTGTTGATTGTCGAGGTGAAGTCACCCAAACGCTTGATAGTGAATTGCATGTGCTGCGGCTCAAGCGCACTGGATGCAACGGAAAAAGGATGCTCGCGCATTGCAAACGGCGAGTGCCAGAGATTCAGCCAGACGAACTGCCCCGGCATGAACGCCATTCCTGGATGACCGTCCGGTGTCACGGTCATTGTCCAGGTGTCACCTCGCTCCGGACTGACATCGACCACATGGTACCGGTGGCGCATGATTAGCAGCGGCCGGACAATGCGTACGTGCAACAGCAGGAGAACAACGGACACTGCTAGCACCAGCCACAGTTCACGTTTCCAGGGGGTTCCAATATAGTAGTTCACGCCGACAATATGAATCATGGCCAGGCCAACGGCCAGCACGGCGAATACTGCGTGCAGGAAACGCCAGGCATCATAGTGAAAATGCAGTGCCTTACGCCAGACTGAAGTGATTACCAGCAGGAACACCGCAGCCAGTGCCACATTCCCAGCCAGCATGTGCCATGGCGCATCAGGCTTGAGGTATTCGAGCAGCAGCGGCTCCTCACTGACCAGGATAAGCGGGTGCGCCAGTAGTAGGACGAAAGCGACCAGAGCGATCCAGCGGTGAAAGTAATAGATGATATCGATGCCGAAGGCGCGAGTGGTCCACTTGAAGCGTGCGGTTAGCAGAAACATGGTGAACATGATGGCCAGTGCAGAAAAGCCTAACGCAACAGCAAAGTCCCATCCGAATACGGTGCCCGGTGGCACCTTGCCGAGCAGCAGCATCCCCAGCGGAAGAATGACCAGCAGGAGGTAGAAGCCTGTCCACAATACGCCGCGTATCACGTAGTTATGTTTTATTGCCATGCTAATAATTGAATTTGTGGCTGCCATTGCATGAGTATAATCCTGAATGTCCGGAAGTGGTGGTGATCTCAACCGGTCGACGCAACACTTTATCTTTATTAAGAAAAGATGGAGTGTTGAGAGATGGTATACAGAACCCGAATCAACTACACAGCCG
>JAOUBY010000070.1 GCA_029860045.1 Gammaproteobacteria bacterium
GCAGGCGTTCCTCAGAGTTCTTGATACGCTTGCCCATGCGGTTGGACATGTCGGTCAGCCAGACCTCCGCATCGAAGCGGTCCTGGAAACTGTCGCTGGAGTTGATGGCTTCCAGCAGCGTCTGGCGCATCTCGGCGTCCGGACGCTCCTGGGTGGCCGACCAGGCCGGGCTGGCAAGCAGTAACAGTGCGGCGGCCAGTACGGTCCGGGACAAGCGCTGGATAGCAGGCGGCTTATTCGGGTTCATACCTCTTGTATCGGCCTAGTTTTCCGTCAATTTACCCCTCAGGAAGGCCGCGATTTCGGCTTGCGGCACATCCTGGCTGTCTTTATCCAGGCGGGATTTGTATTCCAGCAGACCGGCGTCGAGGTTCTTTTCGCCTACCACGACGCGATGCGGAATGCCGATCAGTTCCATGTCGGAGAACATGACGCCGGGACGGACCGGGCGGTCGTCCAGCAGAACCTCAAGGCCGGCGGCCAGCAATTCGGTGTAAAGGGCTTCGGTGGCTTCGCGCACGCGCTGCGATTTCTTCATGTTCATCGGCAGCAGGGCGACCTGGAACGGGGCAATGGCAGTGGGCCAGATGATGCCACTGTCATCATGATTCTGTTCAATCGCTGCGGCCACGATGCGCGATACGCCGATGCCGTAGCAGCCCATTGCCATGGGGATTTCCTTGCCCTGCTCATCCAGTACGGTGGCCTTCATGGCCTCGCTGTAGCGGGTGCCGAGCTGGAAGATGTGGCCAACCTCGATGCCGCGTGCAATGGTCAGCGTGCCGTTGCCGTCCGGGCTGGGGTCGCCGTCCACAATGTTGCGCAGGTCGGCGGTTTCCGGTTCTGGCAGGTCACGGTCCCAGTTCACCCCGCGCAGGTGCTTGCCGTCCTCGTTGGCCCCACAGACAAAATCAGCCAGTTGTGCGGCTGCGAGGTCGACAATGACAGGGATTTTCAGCCCGACCGGCCCCAGCGACCCGACCGGGCAACCGGTGGCCTTGAGTACCTGTGCGTCTGAGGCGAACCCCAGCGGGGACTGGATGGCCGGGTGTTTTTCGGCCTTGATGGCATTCAGTTCATGGTCGCCGCGAAGTACCAGCGCAACCACCTCGGTATCGGTACCGTGCACCACCAGTGTCTTGATGCACTGTCCGGGCGGGGTGTCCAGGAAGGCGCAGACCTCTTCAATACTGTGTTGGCCCGGTGTTGCCACGCTTTCCAGTTCAGCTGTGGCAGGCGGGCGCGCAGCGGCCGGCGCGGGAGCCGGAATGGCCTCGACGTTGCCGGCGAACTCGCCGTCGCTGGAAAACGCGATGGCGTCCTCGCCAGAATCCGCGAGGACGTGAAATTCCTGTGACACACTGCCGCCGATGGCGCCACTGTCTGCGCTTACCGCGCGGAACTTCAGCCCGGTACGGGTAAAGATGCGCGAGTAGGTCTCGTACATGACCTGGTAGGTCACTTCCAGTGACGCCTGGTCGGTATGAAAGGAGTAGGCATCCTTCATCAGGAATTCGCGTGCCCGCATGACACCGAATCGCGGGCGAATCTCGTCGCGGAACTTGGTCTGGATCTGGTAATAGTTGACCGGCAGCTGTTTGTAGCTGCGTAGCTCACGCCGCGCAATATCGGTAATGATTTCCTCGTGGGTCGGGCCAACACAGAATTCACGCTGGTGACGATCGTGCAGGCGCAGCAGTTCCGGCCCGTACTTGTCCCAGCGCCCGGATTCCTGCCAGAGCTCGGCGGGCTGTATCGCGGGCATCAGCAGCTCAAGTGCGCCGGCGCGATCCATTTCTTCGCGCACAATGGCCTCGACCTTGCGCAATACGCGCAGTCCGAGCGGCAGCCAGCTGTATACGCCCGCGGCCTGCCGGCGCAGCATGCCTGCACGCATCATTAACTGGTGGCTGATGACCTCGGCATCGGCCGGGGTCTCTTTCAGGGTGGATAGCGGGAAGCGGGAAAGTCGCATGGGGATTATCGGGTTTTGTTTGACAGGCTGCTGATTGTAGCGGCCTCGCAAGCAAAGTACAGGTTGTTCAGGGTTTGTCGTCGATTCCGGGCGGCACCGGCAGCACATTCACATCCTCGCGGTAGTTGAGTTGTTCGTACTCGACCCCGTCAGCAGGTGGCGTGTCTGTGATCTGCCACTCGCCCTGTTCGTTGCGCCATTTGTACAGGTGATCGGTTTTGTGTGTGAAGTCGGGCCGGGGCAGCTGTTCTCTGAGCTGCCTGCTGGTCTCGGGGCTAAAATAAAGATAGATCGCCGCAGCAAGTGCCAGTATCAGCAGCAGCCAGGACAGGCGCATCAGAACGTGCTGCTGTTCCAGCCCCACATCTTGCGCGGTGCGTCACTGAATTCGATATAAACCCGTTCCGGGTCTATACCGGCCGCCTCAACAAGCAGCTGGCACAATGCGCGCGAGGTGTCGGCCGTGATCGATTCCGGCAGGCCGATACTCTTCAGTTCCAGGTAAGCCAGTGGCGCATCGTTGCCGGCAAACTGCATGGCAGCATTGTGCTCTACAGAGACCATCACATAGCGTTCCGGTTTGCCCAGTTGTTCCGAGACCAGCGCGGATGCGCGGGCCGCTACCTCGCTTGCCTGCTCTCCAGCAAGCACGGTATTGGTCTGGATCCTTAGAAACGGCATATTCAGTCCTTGCAGAATTCCTTGACCTGGTCGCGTGCTTCTTCGATACGCTGTTTGCGGTCTTCCTCATTCAGGCGTAGCACCTCGCCATCACCGGTACGATAACGGATTTGTCCGTTGCGGTTGAGCTGCTCGAGGTTGTTGCGCGCGGTAGTGCAGTTTTGCTTTGAGATCCGTGCGATCTCCGCCTGCAGCTCAGCATCGGCGCTGGCCTCTGTCTTTTGCTGTTTTTGTTCTTCACTGGCCTTGATGCGCTCCTGCAGGTTGGTGCCGGCCGCGGCCGAATCGCGCGCCGGGGTCGCCTCGATGTGGGTGGATTCGACACCCTTTGGGGGTGGGGTCTGGGTGTACTGGACCTCGTTGTTGCTATCGACCCACTTGTAGATCTCGGCCTGGACCGCTGTCATGGCCAGCAGCAGGCTGCCTGTCAGGGCGAGACGAAACATCAGCTTAGGTACTGCACGGGAGGGTTTTTTGGTCATCATTGCATCGCTTCCATAACAGAAATTTATACCGATAGTAGGGTTCTTTTATAGCCAGAACAAGTTACCCGTTCACACATTCCATACATTCTGTGGGTCTTCGTCCAATGGGTCGGCAGGCAGGCGAATCTCTTGACCTTTACCTTGAATATCAGTACTTTTCAATGTTTCACGAATGCGACCTGATCGCCCGTTACACGGGCTTTTTTTTTCGCGCTCATAAATTGCGAACAGTTGCTGGGAGAGTAGCAGGTGGAATTGACTGGTGCCGAAATATTTGTGCGCTCGCTCCATGACGAGGGTGTCGATCTGGTGTTCGGCTATCCCGGTGGTGCCGTGCTGCACATCTACGATGCGCTGTACACGCAGGACAAGGTCAATCATATCCTGGTGCGGCATGAACAGGCGGCTACCCACGCTGCCGACGGTTATGCCCGTTCGACCGGCAAACCGGGTGTGGTAGTGGTCACATCCGGTCCGGGTGCCACCAACGCGGTAACCGGTATTGCCACGGCCTACATGGACTCTATTCCAATGGTGGTGTTTACCGGCCAGGTACCCACCCACCTGATTGGTAATGATGCCTTCCAGGAGGCGGACAATATTGGTATCACGCGCCCGTGCGTGAAACACAATTTCCTGGTGAAGGACGTTGCCGACCTGGCCGAGACAATCAAGAAGGCCTTTTACGTTGCCACCACGGGACGACCAGGTCCGGTGGTGGTGGATATCCCCAAGGACGTCACTGCGCAGAAGACTGAATACAGCTACCCGGACAAGGTAAGCATGCGCTCCTATAACCCTGTGCATGTGGGTCATGCCGGACAGATCAAGCGTGCTGTCAGGATGATGCTGGATGCGAAGCGCCCCATGCTTTACACCGGGGGTGGTGTGATCCTGGGTAATGCGGCGGAATCACTGACCGCAATAGCCCGTGCACTGAATTACCCGGTGACCAACACGCTGATGGGGCTGGGCGCTTACCCGGCCACCGATCCGCAGTTTGTCGGCATGCTGGGTATGCACGGGACTTACGAGGCCAACATGGCCATGCATCATTGTGATGTGCTGATCGCGGTTGGCGCGCGTTTCGATGACCGTGTTACCGGCAACATCGAGAAGTTTTGCCCCAATGCCAGCATCATTCACATCGACATCGACCCGGCCAGTATTTCCAAGAACGTCAAGGTGGATATTCCCATCGTGGGCTGTGTCGATAATGTGCTCAAGGCCATGCTCGCGGAACTGGGTAACAGCAAGCAGCAGCCGGGCGAGGGCACACTCGATGGCTGGTGGCAGCAGATCAACGAGTGGCGCTCGCGCGAGTGCCTGAAATATGATCGTGACAGCGAGCTGATCAAGCCGCAGTACGTGGTCGAAACGCTCTACAAGGTGACCGGTGGTGATGCCTTCATCACCTCTGATGTCGGCCAGCATCAGATGTGGGCGGCGCAGTACTACCCGTTCGACAAGCCGCGGCGCTGGATCAATTCGGGTGGTCTCGGCACCATGGGTTTCGGGCTGCCGGCAGCCATGGGCGTGCAGCTGGCCTGGCCGGATGACACGGTCGCCTGTATTACCGGCGAGGGCAGTATCCAGATGTGTATCCAGGAATTGTCCACCTGTCTGCAATACGCATTGCCAATCAAGGTTATCAACCTGAACAATGGCTACCTGGGCATGGTGCGGCAGTGGCAGGAGTTTTTCTACCAGAAGCGCTATGCCATGTCCTACATGGAGTCGTTACCGGATTTCGTCAAACTTGCCGAGAGTTACGGGCATGTCGGCATGCAGATCACCAGTCCGGCTGATGTCGAGGGTGCGCTGATCGAGGCCATGCAGATGAAGGACCGGCTGGTGTTTATGGATTTCCTGACTGACAGGGAAGAAAACGTTTATCCTATGATTCCGGCCGGTGGTGGCCAGAATGAAATGATCCTGATCTGATATGCGCCATATAATCTCAATCCTGATGGAAAACGAGGCCGGTGCGCTGTCACGCGTGGCCGGACTGTTCTCGGCGCGCGGCTATAATATAGAGTCGTTGACGGTTGCGCCGACCGAGGATCCGTCATTGTCACGCATGACACTGGTGACCCGTGGTACCGACGAAATCATCGAACAGATCACCAAGCAGCTCAACAAGCTGATTGATGTCGTGAAACTGATGGACATGACCGAAGGACCGCACATCGAGCGCGAGATGATGCTGATCAAGGTAAGGGCGCAGGGTGAGAAACGCAACGAACTGAAGCGGGTGTCCGATATCTTTCACGGCCGTATTATCGATGTGACTGACGAGACCTATACCATCGAGATGACCGGTGCCGGTGACAAGATGGATGCCTTTGTGCAGACGCTGGATGCCGGGCTGATTATCGAAGTGGTGCGCTCCGGCGTATCCGGCATTGGACGCGGTGACCGGTCACTGAAACTCTAAATACCAAGTAAACAGTATTTAATTAATCCTGGTGCCACACGGTGGCACCGATGACAGGCAACAAGACAGGTAATGACCATGAATATCTATTACGACAAAGACGCAGACCTTTCCATCATCCGTGGTTTGAAGGTAACCATTATTGGTTACGGATCCCAGGGCCATGCCCATGCCAACAACCTGAAGGAATCAGGTGTCGATGTAACCGTCGGCCTGCGTTCGGGCTCAATCTCGGAGGCCAAGGCGAAAAAGTCCGGTCTTGTCGTCAAGTCGATTGACGAGGCCGTCAAGGGTGCGGACGTGGTCATGGTGCTGGCACCGGATGAGCACCAGGCTCGCCTGTACAGTGACAGTATCGCGCCGAATATCAAGCAGGGCGCGGCACTGGCGTTCGCACACGGATTCAATATCCACTACCAGCAGATCGAGCCGCGTGCCGATCTCGACGTAATCATGATTGCCCCCAAGGGGCCGGGTCACCTGGTGCGTTCCACTTACCAGCACGGCGCCGGCGTGCCGAGCCTGATTGCTGTTTCTCAGGATGCCAGCGGTCGTTCCAGGGACATTGCGCTGTCATATGCCTCCGCCAATGGCGGCGGGCGTGCCGGCATTATCGAGACCAGTTTCCGTGAAGAGACCGAGACCGACCTGTTCGGTGAGCAGGCAGTGCTGTGCGGTGGCGCAACCGCGTTGGTGCAAGCCGGCTTTGAAACGCTGACCGAGGCGGGTTATGCGCCGGAAATGGCCTACTTTGAATGTCTGCATGAGCTCAAGCTGATTGTTGACCTCATGTACGAGGGGGGTATCGCAAACATGCGCTATTCGATCTCCAACACCGCGGAGTATGGTGACCTGACCCGTGGCCCGCGCGTGGTCACCGAAGAAACCAAGCGCGAGATGCGCCGTATTCTTGATGAGATCCAGAATGGTGAATTCGCCCGCGAGTTTATCCTGGAGAACCAGGCCGGTGCCGCAACACTCAAGGCCAAGCGCCGCCTGGGTAGCGAGCATCCGATCGAGATTGTCGGTGCCAAGTTGCGCGGGATGATGTCCTGGATTAACGAGGGCAAGATTGTTGACAAGAGCGTTAACTGATCGCCGGCCGGGTTACACTCGAAAGTCCTGATCAGTCAGGTTTACGAATGTGAGCAGTAATATCCTGATTGCCCGCCAGGGTCTGGCACCGCTGCTGGTGCTGGCGCTGGGGGCGATCCTGGTGATGCACTTCATCGGCTTCGCAGAGTCACTGTTCTTCTGGGGACTGGCGCTGCTGGTGCTGGTGATTTTCCGGGATCCGGAGCGCCAGATTCTATCCCAGCCACTGAGTGTGCTGAGCCCGGCCGACGGCCGGGTCATGGCGGTTGAGCAGACACAGGATCCCTACCTGCAACGGCCCTGTGTGCGTATCAGCATCGATATGCACCCCTATGGTGTGTTTACCACGCGCAGCCCGGTTGAGGGTAAGGTGCTGGAGCCGCCGAGGGCGCCTGTTGATGCGAAGAATCCCCATGGTGTCTGGCTGCAAACGGACGAGGGTGATGATATCGTGCTCGTTATGAACAAGGGCCGATTGCATAACAAGCCGCAATGTTACGTCCGCTTTGGCGATCGCATCGGGCAGGGCAAGCGTTGCGGTTTTGTGCATCTGGGTGGGCGTATCGAAGTCTTTCTTCCCGGCGACAGTCTGCCGGTCGTGGCCCCCGGCAGTACTGTTCGTGCCGGTGCTGATGCTATTGCGAGTCTGAAGCATGTCTGACCTGAACCGTCGTCACGACGACGCCAGTGGTGCCGAATCCGTGCAGAAGAAGCGGCGCGGCATTTACCTGCTGCCCAACATGATTACCACGGCCGGCCTGTTTGCCGGTTTCTACTCCATTGTCGCGGCCATGAACGGACGCTTTGAGGCGGCCGCCGTTGCCATTTTTGTCGCCATGATCATGGACGGCATTGACGGACGGGTGGCACGGCTTACGCATACACAGAGTGAATTCGGGGTGCAGTACGACAGCCTGTCAGACATGGTCTGTTTCGGACTGGCGCCAGGACTGGTTATGTATGAATGGTCCCTGAAGTCCATGGTCAGTGTGGGCTGGGCCAAGCTCGGCTGGCTGGCCGCCTTCATCTATACAGCCAGCGCCGCCTTGCGGCTGGCGCGCTTTAATGCCCAGGTTGCCACGGCCGAGAAAAGCTATTTCCGGGGCTTGCCGAGTCCGTCGGCCGCCGGTGTGCTGGCTGGCCTGGTGTGGGCGGCAACCGATCTCGGGGTGGTCGGTGAGGACCTGGTCTACCTGGTATTTGTATTGACCATAGCGACCGGCATGCTGATGGTTAGCAATATCCGCTATTTCAGCTTCAAGGAGTTCAATGTAAAGAACCGTGTTTCGGTGGTGGCGATGCTGGCAGTGGTACTGGTATATGCCTTTGCCTCGATCGACCCGCCAAAGGTGCTGTTCACCGGCTTCATGATCTATGCAATCTCGGGAATCGTTTACACGCTGGTGGGAATACGCAAGCGACGCAGGGCGCGCAAGCAGAGTGAATAGGCGTGCTCCGCTTCAGGTGGGGCTTGCAATGGCCGATGAATCGCCTGTAACCTTGAGCCTATGAGAAACGCGATCTACAGCATCAAAGCCCTTTCCACTGCCCGCAACCGGGTGGTCGGCTTGCTGCTGCCCCTCCTGCGACTGCTGCCCTAGGGCAGACAATTCCTTGCCTGGCGAGGCCAAACGCATCCAGTTTATAGATCCACAGCCAGCCGCCTGAAGGCAGATTTTGATATGCTGGCGCAAACCAGTCGGACCTGTCATGTAACAGGCCCTGTGGGAGCAGGATGATGAGTAACCAGGATAAATTGATCATATTCGATACGACCTTGCGTGACGGCGAGCAAAGTCCGGGCGCATCCATGACCCGGGATGAGAAGGTACGCATCGCCAGGGCGCTGGAGCGCATGCGGGTAGACGTTATCGAGGCCGGTTTTCCGATTGCCAGCCCGGGCGATTTCGAGGCCGTGCAGGCGGTTGCGCGTGCCGTGCAGGACAGCACGGTATGTGGTCTGGCGCGCGCGCTCGACAAGGACATAGACCAGGCCGGTGAGGCATTGAAACCTGCCGCCTCGGCACGTATTCATACGTTTATTGCGACCTCGCCGATTCATATGCAGATGAAGCTGCGTATGCAACCGGAGCAGGTTATCGAGCAGGCCGTACATGCAGTAAAACGCGCACGCGGGTTTACCGACAATGTCGAGTTCTCCCCGGAAGATGCCGGACGTTCCGAGACGGATTTCCTGTGCCGTGTGATCGAGGCGGTAATCGATGCCGGCGCCAGCACCATCAATATCCCTGATACGGTGGGCTACAATTTGCCACACCAGTTTGGCGAACTGGTCCGTACCCTGATCGAACGCGTTCCCAACTCTGACAAGGCGGTGTTCTCGGTACATTGCCACAATGACCTCGGGCTGGCGGTCGGTAACTCGCTGTCAGCCGTGCTGAACGGTGCGCGGCAGGTTGAATGCACCATTAACGGACTGGGTGAGCGTGCCGGTAATGCCTCGCTGGAGGAAGTAGTGATGGCCGTGCGGACACGCCAGGACCTGTTTCCTTGCGATACCAGGCTGGATACCACACAGATCATGACCTGCTCGCGACTGGTGTCGGGCATAACCGGTTTTTCCGTGCAGCCGAACAAGGCCATCGTTGGCGCCAACGCCTTTGCTCATGAATCCGGTATTCACCAGGACGGTGTACTCAAGAGCAGGGAGACCTATGAAATTATGCGTGCCCAGGACGTTGGCTGGGCGGCCAACCGTATCGTGCTTGGCAAACACTCCGGGCGTAATGCATTTCGCACGCGCTTGCAGGAGCTGGGTATCGAGTTTGCAGCCGAGGAGGAGCTGAACAATGCCTTCTCACGTTTCAAGGACCTGGCTGACAAGAAACACGAGATATTTGACGAGGACCTGCAGGCACTGGTCACTGAATCGGGGCTGGAGTCGGCAAACGACTGGCTCAAGCTGGTGGCGCTCAAGGTCTGTTCCGAGACCGGCGAGACCCCGCATGCGCACCTGACGCTGTGGGAGGATGGTGAGGAGAAGCTTGTCGACAGCGTCGGCAGTGGTCCCGTTGACGCGGCGTTCCGCGCCATAGAGGCGCTCATCAACAGCGGTACCGAGTTGCAGCTGTACTCGGTGAACAACATCACCAGTGGTACGGACTCGCAGGGTGAGGTCACCGTACGTCTGCAGAAGGGTGGACGTATCGTCAACGGACAGGGTGCGGACACCGATATTGTGATCGCCTCGGCCAAGGCCTATGTTAATGCCATCAACAAGATTATCCAGCGTGACGAACGGGCGCATCCGCAGCTGGGTGACGTATAGCGGGCATGGACGATAAGTTGCACAGTCAGTACCTGGAGGCGATGGATATACAGCGCTGGGTTGTGCGTGCTGCTGTTTCAGAGACGGCGGGTCATGCTGACACAGCAGTTGCCGGGGTGGATGCTGCCGTCGACGAGCCTGGCTGGTCGGAATTGAAGGCGCGTGTTTCTGCGTGTACGCGCTGTGCGCTGCACGAAACCCGTACACAGACGGTTTTTGGTGTCGGCGAT
>JAOUBY010000071.1 GCA_029860045.1 Gammaproteobacteria bacterium
GTTGACGCCATCAACGGCAGCCTTGCCATGGCGATGGGCAGCTTCAAACTGGGTGATATCAAGCGCGGTACGGTGCTTGAACCGACCTTTATCGTGATGCAGATTCCGCTGGCGATTCGTTCCCAGGTCTCACGGCTGGGTGACCTGCCGATCCCGACGCAGGACGGCAGGACCATCCCGCTGTCCGAACTGGGTCAATTCAAAAAAGGCTATGAAGAGCCCGTGCAGTACACCATTGACCTGCGCGGCGTGGAATACGTGACCGGAGAAATGCAGGGACGGCTGGGTGCGCCGATTTACGGCATGTTAAATATCGATGACAAGATCAAGGAGTACCTGACGCCGGATGGCGTGAAGATGGAAACCATGCCCTGGACGCTGCTGGAACTGAACAAGGACGATTCCAGTTCCCACTATGAGTGGACCGGCGAGTGGACGGTGACCTACGAGACCTTCCGCGACATGGGCGGCGCGTTCATGGCGGCGATGATCCTTATCTATGGACTGATTGTCTGGGAGTTCAAGAACTTTGCCCTGGCCGGCATCATCATGTCTCCGATCCCGGTAACCATGATGGGCATTGTTCCCGGACACTGGATCTTTGGTGCTGAATTTACCGCGACCTCGATGATCGGCATGATTGCGCTGGGCGGCATCATTGTCAGGCAATCCATCCTGATCGTGGAATTCGTGAAGATCGAGGTAGCCAAGGGCAACGAGGTTGCTGAAGCTGCCGTCAAGGGCGCCGAGATGCGCATGCGGCCTATCTTCATTACTTCACTGACCCTGATGGCCGGTGCCTTTGCCATTCTCGACGATCCGATATTCAATGGCATGGCGATCAGCCTGTTGTTTGGCGCCGGTGTTGCAACGGTGATGGCCCTGCTGATTATCCCGCTGGGTTGTATCAGTGCGAAGAAACAGTTCTACGTGGAAACGGCTGATGACGGCACGGTATCTGTCAGCCCGGCATTCCAGAGGATTGAACAGGTAGAGCCTGAAGCGGCTGGCGGTTCATCCGGCACGCCGTTGCTGATGCGCCTGTGGGGCGGCATCTTCTCGCTGTTCAGCTGGTTGTTTATCTTCATCAAGGCGGTGTTTACCCTGATTGGCATGGGTTTCAAGGGAATTACCGGTAAATTTGGCGGGGGTGGTGGTGGCGCGCCGCCACCACCGCGCGAGACGCCACCGGGCGGGGGCACACCACCGCCACCACGTGAGACGCCACCGGGCGGGGGTACGCCACCACCATCGCGCGAGACGCCACCGGGCGGGGGTACGCCTCCACCGCCGCGCGAGACGCCACCGGGCGGGGGCACACCACCGCCACCGCGCGAGAAGCCGCCGGCAGGGGGCACGCCACCACCACCGCGCGAGAAGCCGACGGCAGGGGGCACGCCGCCGCCACCGCGCGAGACACCACCGGCAGGGGGCACGCCACCACCGCGCGAGACACCGCCGCAAGCGCAACAGGCCGCGGTGGGCAAAGACTCCACAGTGGCTGAAGGTGAATCCGAATCAGATAGTGAGTCGGATGGTACCGTCGGCAAGAAGCGGCGCGGAATTCGCCTCAAACAGGATTTGAACTAACCTTGGTGGTACGGACGGCCTGTTTCACGGCTGTATATTTGTTGGTTTTCAGAGGTAAGCAAAATGATCAGGTATCGTGGAATCGCATACTTCCCCCTGCTGCTGATGCTCCCGTTGGTCGTGCAACCGGCCATCGGCGAAGAATCCTCCGCCCCTTATCAATACTCGGACGATTGGACGCTGGTGTCTGCACCGCCGCCTGCAGGCCCCTATCGATCGGTCAATATTGATCCTCGCGTACCGGGTGTCGGTGCGGTGGCTCCGGCGCAGATGCCGATGAACCTGCGACCGCCACAGTCAGCATCAGAAATACCCGGTGATCCAGCTATCTCCGCAGCCCCGGTTGATCAGCCACTGGAAGCGGTCGTATCGCTGCCGGAAGATGCAATGGAACAGCCACCGGCTGCCGGTATTGCCGTGCCACTTCCAGAAATGGCTGCCCCGGCCGATGCAGCATTGAATGCATTGCAACAGTATCCTGATTCACGGCTGCCAGTGCCGGGATACTACGGGCGTACCATGCCGCCACCACCGGCCTTTAATCATCCGGCACCCATGCGTTACCCGCGCCAGGCCGGTTATCCGGGTTACCGGAATATGCCGCCATTTGGTTTCTACAGTCCGCCGATGCGACTGCAAGAGCCGGAGGTTCCGCCACCGCCGGTATATGAACGACAGCAGGGCTATGGTGGCTTGCGATGAACATCTGCCTGGCCTGCGAAATCAGCTGCTGACATGAGTCAGGGAGTGAGTCCATTTTTAATCCATTGCAGTCAAGAATTATTGTCTTTGTTGTCGTGCTCATGATCAGTGGTTGCGGAGACAATGATGTCGGAACTGTATCGCCAACACCGGCTGTTGCCGTCGAAGTGGTTGAGGCTCCGGTTATCGTTGAATGGTATCCAACACCCAAACATCAACACAGGCCGCAGTATGTCATGCCATCACAATCGCCGGCGCCAGTACAGAGCAGGCAGCCGCAGGTGACCTGGCAACCCGTTCAGCAACAGCCTGCCTGGGGCTATGTGCAACCGGTCCCGCGGGCATGGGGAGTGCCAGCGCCGCCTGTCGCCGGATACAGGGCAGCCACGGGCGTGCCGCCCCAGGGTGTTTGGTATGCACCGGTTCCTGTCTGGAATCGCAATGTGCAACCGGCTCAACCATCCGTGCAGCCCACACAGTCCACGCAACAGCAGTATTACCCGCTGGCTCCCCGACACGCCAACGTGCAGCGACCATGGGGTGCGGTTGACGAGGCAGAAAACAGCAATCGTGCCGGGCAGGGTATGAATACATGGCAGACGACCAACGAGTTGCCTGCCTGGAGTGTACCGGAGCCCGGTGGATACCCGGTTCAGAATCCCGGGCTCTACAGCACCCGTCAGGGAACTGCAGAGACCGGGCGCTATTGGTAGTTCCCGCATTTAATGGTGCGGTTTTGTTGATAATCATGGAGGGTTTTCCCGATGAAAAACTTTAGAAAGACAATTGCAGCCGCCGCAATCGCGGGTCTTGCCGCACTGCCGATGACATCCGCCCATGCATGGGGTGGCTGGGGTCCGTGGGGTGGTAATAATTATGGCAATAACTGGGGTAATGACTGGGGCCCGTTCGACAGTGATGGCTCTGGTGACTTTGATATGAGCTTCAGCGGCGGTGGTCGTGGTTCCGGTTACGGCCGTGGTTCCGGTTATAACCGGGGCTATGGCTACGGTGGTGGCTACCCGGGCTATGGCTACGGCGGCTACCCGGGCTACGGCTACGGCGGCTACCCGGGCTATGGCGGTGGTTACCCGGGCTATGGCGGTGGCTACCCGGGCTATGGCGGCGGCTACCCGGGACCGTATGGCGCACCTTACGGCGCTCCGCCGGCAGCACCGGCAGCACCTGCGGCTAGCGGCGACGCCCAGTAACAGCGCTGCACAACGACGGGCCGGACACAGGGATGTGTTCAGGCTCGTTTTTTGTCATGGGCAGGAGCCCGCTGGATAACTGTAACTGAAGATATGATCATACAATCCAGGCTACTGTTGATCATTACGTTTCTGCTGGTGACCTTTGTTACCAACGCTGCACAGTCCGCTGTCGAGTTTTCTGCCGAGACGATCGAATCACAACCCGGACAGGGACAGCGCAACGGGCGCCTGTACATCGGGCAGGATCGCGTTCGAAGTGACATTGATATAAACGGCGAGACTATTGTCCAGATCATCGATCTTGGCAAACAGGAAGCGATAGTCATCAATGCCGCACAGAAATCTTTTATACGCAGGCGTGCCAGCGAACATGAAATCCAGACTCAGGCATCTGCAAAGGATGCCAGCCCCTGTGCCGGCATGCAGAACCTGGTATGCAAAGACGCCGGTAGCGAAACGATAAATGGCCGCAAGACCCTGAAATGGGAGATTACCAACCCGTCTGCCGGAAAGGCCGGCATCATGCGGTTCTGGCTGGACGCCGAGCACAGATTTCCGGTACGGCAGGAAATGCCGGACGGATCAATAATGGAAATGCGCCTGCTGGAACGGGAAACGGTTAATGGCCGTGACACGGAGAAGTGGGAAATGACGGCGCACAGGGGAGACGGTCAGAGTTATGTCTCTCTGCAGTGGTATGATCCGAAAATAAGGATGAATATACGCGAGCAACTACCCGGTGGATTTGCCCGAAACTTGATCAATATCAAACTACAACCCCAGCCGGTTGGATTATTCTCGATACCGGCCGGATTTACCGAAATTACCATGCAGCAGCCGGCGCGCTAACAGATGATCTGCAAACCAGTCGCTCTTTTCAGCAGTTTCAGGTGGCAGGAGGCGAGATTCGCTAAATGATTACGGTAATTGCAAATCTCAAGGGTGGTTCCGGGAAGAGTACCGTGGCGTTTAACCTGGCGGTCTGGCTGGAGAGGAACGGGCGCCGTGTGGTTGGCTATGACCTGGATCCACAATGCACGTTCAGCGATCTGGGTATGTTGCGCAAGGAAATCGGCAACAAGCCGGATCTGAATATTCAGTCGGTGCGTGCGGTGCTGGGTGAACAACTCGTGGCGCACAGGGATTGCGAGGTGCTGGTCGACGTGGGCGCGGCAAATATGGCGGCCATGAAGGAAGCCATGACCTCTGCAGACCGTATTCTTGTTCCGGTGCCGCCAAGCCAGGCCGATGTCTGGGCAACGCAGCGTTTTCTGCATATTGTAGGCCCTGATATGGAAGCAGTAAGTATGAACGGCAGGCACCGCACCATGGCATTTGTCAATCGTGCGGATACCAACAAGTCTATTCGCGAGACGCATGAAACCGAAGAAGCGCTGCGCATGTTGCCGGGAATTGATGAAGTCATGCCGCATCGGCTGAAGATGCGTACCGGTTTCAGGCGTTCGCTCAGCGAGGGGCTCGCCGTGTTCGAGATGTGGCCTCGCAGCAAGGCGGCCGATGAATTCCGCGCACTCGCTGCAGCGCTTTATCCGGACGTTACCGGACAACTGAATTAGGGAGTGCTGGTTAATCCCTTCACGGATTAGTCAGCGTCGGCAATCGAAACAGGTGGTTTCCGGTTGCCTTGCAAGATCAGTTGCATGTTGCAATCGATTTTGATGGCACGTCCTTGTACCGCAGGAGGGTCTGAAATAAACCAGGCCTTCCACATATGGAGTAGGAGCAAGAATGATGAACCTGTTTGCACGTATTCTCAGTCATGGTTTCGGCCTGATCGTTGTGGCACTGCTGGTAATCGGATTTATTTACCGCGGTGAACTGTTCCCGGAGTGGGAACTGCCTGATTTCCTGGCATTGGACTCCGGTTCAGAAGAGACCACTGAAGCGGTGTCCGGTGATGTAAAGCGTGCCAGTGAGCCGTCTGCCGAAGATGTTGCAGACGGAGCAGTTCCGGCACCCGTCGAGGTGGCCCCGGAGATGGCAGAGGTCGGGACGGAGACGCCGGAAGCCAGTGCTGAATTGGCGGATGCGCCAGCGGAGACAGTAATGCCGGTCCCTGTCGAGACAACCCCGGCGATGACTGAGGCCGAGACGGTGGCGCCGGAAGTCAGTGCTATTGGCGGAGCAGCGGATGAGGCAGTTCCGGCACTTCCCGAGGCTGTCCCGGAGATGGCAGAAGTCGAGACGGTGACGCCGCAAGCCAGCGCTGAATTGGCGGACGCGCCAGCGGAGGCAGTAATACCGGTCCCTGTCGAGACAACCCCGGCGATGACTGAGGCCGAGACGGTGACACCGGAAGCCGGTGCTGGGGTGGCGGACACGGCTGCGCAGGCGGAAACAGTTGCCAGCGATGCGGATGTTGACAGCAGTGCTGCAACCGGATCAGTTGCTACACAAGCCGAAGCTGTTCCCGAGGTGGTGGAGACCCTGGAAGTGGTGGCGGAAGAGGCTGAGCCTGTTGCCGACACGGTTACAGAAACGCCTCCGGACACAATCCGGGATGCGGCTACTGATCAGGTGGATGAAGTACCTGCGCCGACCACTGCGCCAGCGGCTGCCGAAGGGGTCAGTGCCTACCAGGTGCTGGCGGCAGCCCGTGAGGCCTACTGGCTGAGAGACTATGCGCTGGCTGAACAAAAGTACCAGGACCTCATCGCACTGGAGCCGGATAACCCGGATGGCTACGGGGAACTGGGCAACATGTACTTTTCCCAGGGTGGCTGGGAACAGGCCGCTGCCGCCTACTACGAGGCCGGTGTACGCCTGGTTGACCAGGGCCTCATCAGGGAGGCACGCCAGCTGGTTGAAGTGATTCGTGGTCTGAACGGCACCCAGGCCGATGCACTCGAGCAAAAGACCCGGTCAGCGGAACAATAGCCACTGGCCAAGAAGAACTAATTCCCGGGAGAAACACATGATCAAGCTTGTCTGGAATTTGCTTGCCCTGCTGGGCCTTGCGCTGGTCGCAGGCCTGGTCTGGGTGGCGATCACTTTTGACTTTGGACTGCAGAATATGAAGGACCTTGGCAATGTCTCGTCTTTTGACAGCAAGGCGCCGGAAGTCTACATGACCATGGCCAAGAGCCTGTTGGCAACGGGTAACGCGGCCGAGGCCACTGTCTGGAAAATCCCGGTAGCCGAGGGGATGAGTGTGGAAGACGTGGACCAGACCATCAACTTTGTCGCCAACGAGCACAACATCAAGAATGTCGGTGAATTGCCCCTGTCCGAGCAGATTGCGGCCATGACCGGGGAGGATCAGCGTTATCTCAAGATCTACATGTTCTGCAACCCGTTAACCGCGGCCAAAATGGTCGAGTACTCGGAGGCCTTTTCTGCCTATCTGCCGTGTCGTATCTCGCTGATCGAGGACAAGACCGGTCAGCTCTGGATCTATACGCTCAATATGGACCTGATGATTCATGGCGGGAAAAGCCTGCCCCCCGACCTGTTTGAAGAGGCGAATGTGGTGAAGGATGTCATGCTGGATATCATGAATCGCGGCTCGGAAGGTGATTTCTGAGCGGGTCTATAATATCCATGATGCGACCGGGCCGATGAGAATGGCCGGTGGAATGTTCCCGTTCTAGTAACAGGCGCGGGTATCGAATACAGGGTATCGGTCCGGGATTCTGCCGTAGTGACAGTCGGTCACTGCAGTCACCGGATCTCTGCAGGAGGGTGTGATGTCCGGTGCGGGAAAAACCATCAAGCAGCGACTCAAGAATCTTGAGGAGCACCTGAGAAAAGAAAACCCGGTGCTGGTGGCCTCTGTACAGAGCTACCGGCAACTGGACCGGGTGGCGCGCTCACTCGGCCTGCTGGATTCCGAGCAGTCCTTTGCCACGCAGATTTCCTGGTGGCCAATGATCTCGGTGCTGGGGACATTCTCGGCAGGCAAATCCACGTTTATCA
Organism: Gammaproteobacteria bacterium; assembly: GCA_029860045.1. Taxonomy (GTDB): domain Bacteria; phylum Pseudomonadota; class Gammaproteobacteria; order UBA9214; family UBA9214; genus UBA9214. Next base: position 7,443 of record JAOUBY010000071.1, read on the forward strand.
ACCATTATCTCGATGACCCCCTGCAAAGTACCGGCAACCAGGCCGTCGATGACAAGTTCACGGTCATCTGTTACGGCTCGGAACATCACGCACAGGCACTGCCTGGCACGGCACTCGATGCAGACCCGCGCTTTCCCTTTTACCAGATCAGCGATGAACTGGAAAAGGTGGCGCGTGGTGAGGGCAGGCGTGTGGATGCCTACCTGCAACTGAAAACCAGCACCAGTGAAAAACTCAACGGGCGCATCATTATCGACTCCCCCGGCTTCGATGCCGATTCCCAACGCGACGCCACGTTGCGCCTGACCGATCACATCATCGACCTGTCCGACCTGGTGCTGGTGTTCTTCGATGCGCGACACCCTGAACCCGGCGCCATGCGCGACACCCTGGTTCACCTGGTAGGTCAGACCATTCACCGTGTCGATGCCACCAAGTTCCTGTTCATCCTCAACCAGATGGATACCGTGGCCCGCGATGACAACCCGGAACAGGTGGTCGGGGCCTGGCAGCGGGCGCTGGCGCAGGAAGGGCTGTCGGCCGGCCGCTTCTACTGCATCTATAACCCGGATGCCGCCGTGGCAATCGACGATGCTGCCGTGCAGGCGCGCTACGAGCAGAAGCGTGACCATGACCTGACGGAAATCTACCGGCGCATCGAGGGCGTGAATGTCGAGCGGGCCTACCGGATTACCGGGGCACTGGAAAAGGTGGCACATGACATGGAGGAAAAGCTGGTACCGCAACTGACCGGCTACCGTGCGCACTGGCGCAAGCTGGTGCTGCGCGGGGATGCGGTGCTTGCCGGCCTGTTGCTGGTCGCCGCAATTCCCGTCAGCGGCTGGCTGGGCCTGCGCGATGGCTGGAGTTTCACCCGGCCGGAGTGGTGGCAGGGTTCTTCCAGTCAGCTGGGCTGGTCACTGATGCTGTTGCTGCTGGTTGCCGGCCTGGCTGGCTGGCTGCATTATCGTGTGCGCCGCCTGGCGGCCAGCCATATCATAAAGTCGATTGAGAAGCGGTATGTGCCCGGGCTTGAACGCGGGCGTCTCTGCAATGCGTTCATCTTTAACACCCGGCCCTGGGTCAGCATCTTCCGGCGTTTGCCGGTGGGTTGGAATAACGGCAGTCGCCGGCGACTGCAGCGCGTGATCAGCGAGGCCAACCGCTATGTGCAGATACTGAACGACCGCTTTACCGACCCATCCGGGGAGCTGAAGCCGAAGTCACATACACCGTTCACGGTAATCCCCGGCGAGAAGGCCGACCCGTCCAGGGAGAGCGCCTGAGATCAGCTGCTGCCCAGGGAAACCCTATAATTCGTCATTGCGAGGAACGAAGTGACGAAGCAATCTCCTAATAACTGACTCCATATTACGAGATTGCTACGTTGACCGCTCCTGGCCTTGCTTCCCGCGGCACTTGAACATCCATGTACATCGCGCTCGCAATGACAGGAATATTTTCCCCAGCATAAAAAAAGGGATGCCGAGGCATCCCTTTCAAGATTCATTGTTATGATATTTCTATAGTCGTTTCAGCTTTTCCTGCGTGCGATACCCGCCAGTCCCAGCAGGCCGGAACCGAACAGCCAGACGGCGGCCGGGACAGGTATTGGGTTAGCTTGGATGGTCGTATATGCCGTCATGTGCGAGATATTGTTCCCGCCGAGTGCATTTTCGGTATTCCATACCGAACCTGTATTTAGTCCGGGGATCAAACCTTCAAAGTAGTACCAGTGATAACCATCGGTACTGTTTTTTGCGCCATCCTTCAATACAATCAGCAATTTTCCATCGTCGGGCACGATTACGCTGAATTCCCCTTCTGAATAAAGCTCAGGCACACAAGTTGGGTCGGCTATGGTGTCGCAGGTGCCGGTATAGTCCGTAAATTTCAGGTCGAGCACGCTCCCGTCACCGGTCCCATCGGCATTATACTCACTCCATTCAGTGTTGGCCGCTTCGGGGTTGTTTATGGGTTGTCCGAATTCGTCCTCGGCTTCAGTAATTTCCGATTTCATCCAGGCCGCCCAAAGATTATCGCCGTTTATATCACCGGCGCCATCCGTGTTGACTAACCAGTTACCCGGTGGTGGGCTAACTCCATCATTTGTCGAGCTGCCTATGCCACAATCTGTGGCTATAATGCCATCAAATAAGATGACATCCGAGGTCGAGCAGGTGGATGCGCTGGCTGTCCCGGCATAACCAACCAGTAATGCGGCCGCGCATAACAACCGAAACAAGATTCCCTTGTGTGAGTATTCCATTCCTACTTCTCCGTAAATATTATTTGGCAGCATCAGGCTGCTGTTTATTACTTGTTAATATTACAGCCAATCCTTGGCGGTCCTTTTCGGACGGTCTTGTTTTCGATGTTATTGTTGTTTTTTCTGGTGCTATGGCGGCATGGTTCTTCCTGGTTTGCAGAGGACCGCCTAAACACGGTCTAAATGCATGCATGAACCATGCCTTATTTGGAAATATGTTAGTTTACAATGGCATACGTTTAGTCTTTTCCGGTCTGCTTTGACAAACGTAAGGGATACCGACAGCCCGTGTGCAATGGGGTGCCACATGGGTATTTAGAACCAGTTTAAAAACAGTTTATTAAGAAGCCATGG
>JAOUBY010000012.1 GCA_029860045.1 Gammaproteobacteria bacterium
GTCCTTGGTGTAGAGGCCGCGGTTTTTCAGAAACTGCTTGTCGGGCTGTTCGACGTTGATATACACGCCGAGGTATTCGCCATTGACGTACAGCTTGACCCAGGCAGCCAGCCCCGGGTTGTAGCCGCTGCTGGAAGCGGCTGCGGCCACGCGGTTCAGGTACCAGGCAAAGCCTTCGGCCACCACGTCGACGTCATCGCCGTTTTCCAGGCTGAGCTTCTTCACCCCGTTCCACTTGGAAACAGCGCGGGGGTCCGTGTCTGCGTACTCATTGATGTCGATTTTCAGGCTGACCTTGTTGCCGAGTGGATCCGCCGACTTGCGGCGTACCGACACCAGGACCGGGTCCGGTTCATCCACGTCGCCGTCTGCCCAGAACAGGGCCGGCACCTCGATGCTAAAGGTCTTGTCGCCCCTGACCTTGCTCCAGTCCCCGTTGTCCATATCGAGGTTGAGCGTGATCATTTGCAGCGGGTTATATATCTCCGGCCAGTCATAGGCGCTGGCAGGGTTGGCTGTGAAGGCAATCAGGGTGATCGCCAGCAGCCTGCCCAATCGGGCGGGTTGATTCTTCATGATATTTTTCTCCAGTTATTTATGTTTATTGTTTATTAATTATTGTTAAACAGCAGGTTGGCGGTATTGAGAATAGGAAACTTCCAAATACCCGGCAATTGTACCAAGGTACAGCCATGCAGAAACCCTACATTTTAAGAAGTTATCATGTGCTTACAGGCGGCCACTGTAGTACGGACAGGCGGCTGCCTTTGAGGCGGCAGCCGAGCGCGCCTCCCCCCCGGCCCCGGGAGGACATCCCAGCAGGTCAAGATCTTCGCGATCGACCTGCCCGTCATGATTGAGATCGGCCGCGGCCGGACAGAACAACCCGTGACCGGTATCAATATGGTGCCGGATTAGCTCGCCATCGCGCTTGTCGATACGGCCATCACCATCCACATCCCCCGCCAGGGACTGGAAGTCATCACGAATGTAGATCAGCCGGCACTTTGAAAGACCGTTGCATTCGCCCATGTGGAAGGCACCGCCGTCCGGCATCTGGGTTACTGCCTCGTGCTTCTCTCCGGCGAAACGTTTTCCCCCGGGCTTGTAGTCCGGGTTTTTCTCCTTGATCCGGTCAGGCGCGGTGATCCTGCAAGGCGTGTTTTCCCTGAACACGCGTGCCAGGTCAAAGCGCCGGCTGGGCCGGTACTCGCGCTGCACGATATCGGCAGCCGTGACCGGCCACTTGTAACCAAAGAACTTGGTCTTGACCAGCAGCAGACCGGACTCCTCGGTGACCGACAGATAATCGGCAGCGGTGACGCGCATTTTCCTGTTGCCGGGGAATGCCCCGTCCGGGGAGAAATCCAGCGAGGCGATGTGAACAGCCGTAGCAACCTGATCCGGCGAGCGTGTATCGATCTCGTCAAGCCGGAATACCTCTGTGATCCCGTCACTGTCAAAGTTGCAGGCCTCCGCTCCCGGATGCTGCGTATTCAGCAGGTTGGCCAGGTTCTTGTGCGGCTTGGTGAAGATGTAGGCACTGTGGCTGGCATCCGGCTCACGCACCACGGCGAGTGCCTCGGCATCGTAACGACCCTCGAGGGATTCCAGCCCGGACAGGGCAAATTCACCACACGGCCTGTCCCCGCAACGCTCGGGATAGCGGTAGCGGATGATTTCCGTTCCGGTAATGCCGCGCTTGCGTGCCTCTCCCATCGAGTCCGGCTCGGGCATGCGCCAGATGGCCGGCAGGCGTTTTGGGTCCGGGTCGGAAACCTGGTCCAGCCACAGCCAGTTCGGGCCGCGGGCCAGGCAGGCCTGGCGGTTATCCGCGGGCGAGACCTTCTTCGTGACATCCTGCAGGCTGCCCTCGCCAAGACGACACTGCTGCTTGTTCGATCCATAGCGCTCGAAGCGCACGCAGGCATTGCGCCCCTTGAGATTCATGCCGGTGTCGGCCAGGTAGATCATGTGCCTGCCTTTGGCATCGATGGCCGTGGCCATGTCCTCTGCATCACGCGGATGCCGGCCGTGCAGGGAAATGTCGGCCAGCAGGATGGTGTCACCGGGCTTTGTGGTCAGCAGCGACAGGCGCGCCTTGTCTTCCTCGTGAGCCCATAACAGCGGATAGCCACTGCCATCGTCCAGCCCGGCGCGTGCCAGCCCGGATACCTCGTTGATGGTGCGCGTGGAACCGTCTGCTGTTTGCTGCGTGGCGCGCACCTCGACCAGCGGCTGCGCGACACATTCCTCGCCGCTGACCGCAAGCCCTGCCGCGCCGGCCGGCAACGACAGCCAGGCAAGCCCCAGCCAGGCACATCGCAGGAGGCAGATTGAATTTCGGATACAGGACAAACCGGGGTAATTACAGGGTCGCAGACGCCGTGTACTAATAGTCCACATCTTGTTTTGCGGCGATCAGGGTCACATCCGAGACGCCATCCGTCTTGCCGATGGCGGTGGCAAATGCTGCCGTATCAGCACCTTTCTTCAGGGCGATATCAAACGTCAGTGTCAGGTGCCTACCATCCCCCGAGGGCTCCAGGTGCAACACGCTGGAGCGCTTTGCAAACTCATTGATCTTTTCAAGGTAGGAACCGGAATCGGCTTCCTGGTCGAACAGGAAACGCAGCACGAACTCGCTCTTGTAGGTCGAACCGAAATTGGTCTTGTACATGACCAGCGCGATCAGGCTGATAAACACACAACTGCTGACGGCCAGGAAATAGCTGCTGGTACCGGCGGCCATACCCTCTGCCAGCGCCGCAAATACAAATGCGGTGTCCTTGGTGTCCTTTACCACCGTTCTGAAGCGGATAATTGATAAAGCGCCGACCATTGCGAAGGCACGGGCGAGACTGGAGCCAATCACCATCATCACCACCGCGACAATGGCTGCCACGAATACCAGCGTCAGGGTAAATGACTGCGAGTAGGAAAGCCCCTTGTGGGTATAGCGGTACACATAGGCAACCACCACGCCCAATACCAGCGCCAGCACCATGTTGAGCAACATTTCAGCCGGCGCATAGGTACCGGCACCGGCAGAAAGCGAGAACAAATCATCCATTGCTGTCAGTCCTGGTCGGGAGCAACGGAAAGTATATAAAGATGCGGCACACGTTAATCAAGCCGGGGCACCAGGTTCCATGCATCGATACCCTTGCAGACCTTGGATACCGAAACCCGTTTCAACTGGTAGCTACGGATAATGCGATGGAACCACGGTGGTATCTGCGAACTGAACTTCACTTCCATCACCGTGTACCCACGCAGCAGCGCACGCCGCCTGCTTCGGTCATCGGGATAAAGGTTGTCCGTGTGCATACCATGCAGGTTGTCATCGAAGGTGAGACGAAAATCGGGACTGAAGCGGCTCACGTAAGGCCGACGCAGGTAATCGATGAGCATCACCGGCCTGATGGACTTGCGCAGGTAATCGTAGTGGAAGCGGTCCCGCACGTGCCCGGGCTCGGCCTGCCTGAGCAACTTGCGTGTGATATCGGATTCGTGTCTGGTAAACAGGCCGTCCTCGCCCGGAAGCATCGGCACACGCTTCTTGAATACCTTCTGGTTGTGGCGCCCCTTGATCTCCAGAAAGGCATCGCAAGCCTCCTGTGGATCATTGGTATAGGTCCGCAGGCGGAACTTGGCACGATGGGTCAGCCCGTCGATCTTGTCGTAGTAGCAGGAATAGGACGGGTCATCGAAATAGAGACTGCGCACCACGTATTTCCGCTCCGGCTTGTCCACCACAACCGGGTCCGGCTGCAGGAAATGACCGAGCTCACCCTCAATCGCATCACGCAGCGGCTGGTTGAGAATGTATTTGAATTCGAAACGCAGGAACTCGCGCTGTGGTGCAGCTGCACTACTGATGACAGGGGTCAGTTCCGGCTTGATCCGGGCACTCATTTCTTATAATTCCTGTACATTTCCATGGGAAATGTTTGGTTTATATTGATTATTGTTGTTTTTAACTATCAATCAGCTACGTGACATTCCACATAACAGGAATAGATAATGTCATATTTCTGTAACAAAGGAAAGCTGCCCGAAGGTACAGGCGGCCAAACGGGATCAGAAGGTGAACTGCAGGCGGGCCTGGGTGATATGGGGCTTGTCGGAACCAAGGACATCCCCGTCGTCATCGGCCAGGCGGTCGTTCGAGACCCGGACATGGTTCAGCATCAGCCGGGCATGGCGATTGATATACCAGTTCAGCCCGAGCGTGACGTTCTGCTCCCTGCCCCCCGAAACAGCGTGGGTATCATTCAGGTCCAGCTGACTGTAGCGAAGCGCCAGTTCCCAGGCACCCCATTGGTGTTTCGGCTTGATGCGGCCCGGCGCGGCCTTGCGCGCCTTGTAGGCACGTGACTCCCCGGTTACAACCCAGCTTGCATAGCCATACCAGCCCTGGAAATTCAGGTCGTCATTTCCACCATCACGCTGCAGATTCGCCTGTACGTACTCGGCCTGGAAGGACAGGTTGTTCCTGATTGCCAGCAGTTCTGTCCCGTACAGCCAGACAGCCTGTGTATTTTTTATTTTTCCGGTATTGGCATACTTGATAATGGAGAGATGTGACTCCGGCCGGGCACTGTATTTCACCTCGCCCGCGGACCCCGTGTCATGGCGGGATAGTGCCAGCCCGAGGTGCAGGATACCCTCGGTATTTAGCGGCAAGGCATAGGTCACGCGCCCGGTAACATCCCAGCGACCGTCGTCGTCATCGTTTGTATAGTCCTCATGGCTCTCGCCAAACACCCCGGCCGCGGCTGTCCAGCGGCCTGTCGAATGACGGAACCCCGCACCCAGCTTGCGGCCCGGGGCAAACTCGCCCGGCAATGCCCTTTCCATGAAGGTAATGCGATTGGAACTGGTCAATTCCTCCAGACCGAAAGGTTCGCGATACTGGCCCAGGATCAGACGGCTCCCTGTTGTGGGATCATAGGCCAGCCAGGCATCCTTGATTTCGGACCCCTTGCCTGCAAACTCAACGCTGAAATCATATTCCCAGTTGCTGAACAACACACCTTCCGCCTCAAGCCGGATACGCCGCAGTTCATGGTCATCGTCCAGTGAATTCCTGTCCTCGGAATAGCTGGCAACATCGAACATCAGGCGGCCGCCAGGCTTGAAGGTAAATGTTTCTGCATCAGCAAACACAACCACGGGAACGAGCAGGAAAATAGCGACGAGGAACCGTGGTGTCAGTCTTTTTTGCATACGGCCGTTCGTTCCTGCTGCCAGTGGTTTAGTTAATCTACGCTATCACAGAATTCACACTCTGATTAACTAAAAAATTCCCGTCATTGCGAGCGCGATGTACAGGGACATGGCTGCGAAGCGGCCATGTAATTACATCCGCGGGAGGCAGGAAGCCGGGAGCGGCCAGCAAAGCAATCTCGTAACCAGAGTGCAAATGTCAGGAGATTGCTTCGTCGCCTCGCGACTCGCAATGACGACACACCGGGATTTCCTGGATACAGACAAACAAAAGGGGCCTTACGGCCCCTTTCTGATTACATGCTGTTTAGCAGTGCCGGTAACTAGTCCTGACCGACTGCCTTCATGCTCAGGCGAATGCGGCCCTGCTTGTCGACCTCCAGCACCTTGACCTTGACCACGTCACCCTCGGACAGCTTGTCGCTGACATTCTGCACGCGCTCCTCGCAGATCTGCGAGATGTGCACCAGGCCATCCTTGCCGGGCAGGATGGTGACAAACGCACCGAAGTCCATCAGCTTGGCAACCTTGCCGTCGTAGATGGTACCGACCTCGACATCGGCGGTGATCTGTTCGATGCGACGACGCGCCTCGTTACCCGCATCCAGGTCAACTGAAGCAATCTTGATAGTACCGGTATCGTCGATATCGATATTTGCGCCCGTTTCATCCTGTATGGAGCGAATCGTTGCGCCGCCCTTGCCGATCACGTCGCGGATCTTGTCCGGGTTGATTTTTATGGTGATGTAACGCGGCGCGAACTCGGAAACGTCAGCGCGCGGCGCTTCAATCGCCTTGTTCATCTCACCGAGGATGTGCATACGCCCGGCATTGGCCTGCGCCAGTGCCTTTTCCATAATCTCTTTCGTAATACCCTGGATCTTGATGTCCATCTGCAGCGCGGTCACACCATTACTGGTACCGGCAACCTTGAAGTCCATGTCACCAAGGTGATCTTCGTCACCGAGGATATCAGTCAGCACGGCATAATCATCGCCTTCCTTGATCAGACCCATGGCAACACCGGCGACCGGTGCACTGATGGGCACACCGGCATCCATCATCGACAGGCTGCTGCCGCAGACACTGGCCATGGAACTGGAACCGTTGGATTCCGTAATCTCGGAAACTATGCGGATGGTGTACGGGAAGCCTTCCTTTGCCGGCATCACGGCGCTGACGCCGCGCTTGGCCAGCTTGCCATGACCGACTTCACGGCGCTTGGTGCCGCCGACACGGCCGGTCTCGCCTACGCAATAGGGCGGGAAGTTGTAGTGCAGCATGAACTGTTCCTTGCTGTTACCGGACAGTGAATCAATCAGCTGCGCATCGCGCTCGGTACCCAGCGTGGTCACTACCAGTGCCTGGGTCTCGCCGCGGGTAAACAGTGCGGAACCGTGTGCACGCGGCAGTACGCCGGTACGAACCGTGATCGGGCGTACCGTCGAGGTATCACGGCCATCGATACGGGGCTCACCGGACAGGATACGTCCACGCACGGTCTTTTTCTCGAGCTTGCCAACCGCGCCCTTCACTTCATCGGCGCTGTAGCCGTCTTCGCTGGCCAGTTCCTCGACCAGTGCGGAACGTACGTTACCCATGGCACCGTAACGCTCCAGCTTGTCGGCGATCTTGTAGGCCTCGGTGATGCGGTCGGTACCGGCGGATGCCACGGCGTCCATCAGTGCCGTGTTCTCTTCCGGTGCGTTCCATTCCATGGCCGGTGTATTCACTTCCGCGGCAAGCTCGTTAACGGCCTTGATGACGGCCTGCTGCTGCTCGTGGCCATACACTACCGAACCCAGCATGATGTCTTCCGACAACTGTTTCGCCTCGGACTCCACCATCAGCACCGCGCTCTCGGTGCCGGACACTATGAGGTCAAGCTCGGAAGCCTCCATCTGCTCGGTCGTCGGATTAAGCACGTAGTTACCATCAATATAAGCGACGCGAGCCGCACCGATCGGGCCGGCAAACGGCAGGCCGGATATCGACATGGCGGCAGAGGCACCGATCATGGCCGGAATATCCGGCGGGACCAGCGGGTCGTAGGAGATGACGGTCAGTATGACCTGGACTTCATGGTAGAAACCTTTCGGGAACAGCGGACGCAGCGGGCGATCAACGAGTCGGCACATCAATGTTTCGGCTTCACTCGGACGGCCTTCGCGGCGGAAGAAGTTACCAGGGATCTGGCCGGCGGCGTAGCCCTTTTCCTGGTAATCCACCGTGAGCGGGAAAAAGTCGCGGCCTTCAGCAGCCTTTTTGTCACCGACTACGGTTGCGAGCACCTGTGTATCACCCATGCTGACAATGACCGCACTACACTGACGGGCGATCTCCCCGGTTTCCAGTGTGACTGTCTGGTCACCGAACTGGAAAGATTTTTTAATTGAGCTCACGGATTTGGTTCCTTTGTTGAAAAGGGTTTCGTTCAGGCGCAGTGCGACAGCACTGCAACGACTAGCGGCGCAGGCCCAGGTTCTCGATCAGAGCCTGGTAACGTTTGCTGTCTTTGCCCTTCAGGTAATCAAGCAGCTTGCGACGCTTGTTGACCATGCGCAGCAACCCCTGGCGTGAATGATGATCACCCTTGTGTTTGTTGAAGTGATCGGTCAGATCGGTGATGTTGGCAGTCAGCAGTGCAACCTGCACTTCCGGCGAACCGGTATCGGCATCACCGCGCTGGTGCGACTGGACGATCTGTTCTTTCTGTTCGGCACTTAAAGCCATCTATCAAACTCCACGAAATTACTAAAATTTCTTCTAAATTGAGCGAGCTGCGTATTCTAACCGCCGTTTCGGCCAGCCACAAGCACCCCAAGGTGGTATTCCGGGCCTAACGCGCCCCTGCCATCAGCCGGCGCGGCGCCACGCGCCCGTCATCGAGGATCTCCCCCATGCCGATGAAGCGCTGATCCCCCTCGTACAGGCGTACCCAGCCCTCGGTGGGGGCCTGCGGGACCAGCACCGGCTGGCCCTGGCGCAGGTAGAAGGCGGCATCTCCGGACAGGCTCACGCCGGGCCATTGGGCCAGGCCCGCCTCGACCGGCAACAACAGCCGATCCAGCGCCGGGTAGCCATCGCTGGCGAACCCCTCGAGGGCCTCCATGTCATACATGCCACTGTCGTCAAACGGCCCCACACCGAGGCGACGCAGGCCGGAAACGTGCGCCCCGCAGCCCAGCACAGCGCCAATATCTTCAACCAGTGTGCGTACATAGGTGCCCTTGGAGCAATGCACCCGCAGCTCGGCGCTGTCGCCGCTGAAATCCAGCAGTTCCAGGGCATGAATGGTGACAGTGCGCGGTTCACGCTCCACCTCGACCCCCTTGCGCGCCAGGTTGTAGAGGCGCTCCCCCTTGTGCTTGAGTGCCGAGTACATCGGCGGTATCTGCTCAATATCGCCCATGAACCCGTCAATAGCCTCGCGCAACGCGGCCTCGGTGATGCCCTCCACCGGGCGCTGTTCCAGCACCTCGCCCTCGGAATCGCCGGTGCTGGTACGCACACCCAGCTGGCACTGGACATGGTAGTGCTTGTCGGCATCCAGCAGAAAACCGGAAATCTTGGTCGCCTCACCGAAACAGATCGGCAACAGGCCGGTGGCGAGCGGATCGAGGCTGCCGGTATGGCCGGCCTTGCGCGCACGGTAGAGTCTCTTCACCTCCTGCAGGGCGGCGTTTGAGCTCAACCCGACTGGCTTGTCCAGCAACAGGATGCCGTTGACCGTACGCAGGTTGGCGTTTCGTTTTCGATGTCTACCCATAATCACTCTGAAATATCAGGGAAACCCATGTAAATCCAATGTTCCCGTCATTGCGAACGTAGCGCGCAATCTCATAACCTGGAATCAGTTATCTGGAGATTGTCTCCCTTCCCGGGGGAAAGGTTCTATTCATCCTCATGATTGCCTTTGTCACTGGCAATCGCCTCGTTGATCAGCGCACCGATACGTGCACCCTCTTCCAGAGAATGGTCATAAAAGAAATGCAGTTCGGGAATCACGCGCATGTGCAGAATCTTGCCCAGCTTGTGGCGCAGGAATCCGGCCGCGCGGAGGAGCACCTCCATGGACGCCTCGGTCTGCTCATCATTACCCAGCACCGAGACATATACCTTCGCATGTCCCATGTCACGCGACACTATCACCGCTGAAATGCTGATCATGCCCAGGCGCGGGTCTTTCATTTCATTGCGAATGAGCTCGGCGAGTTCTCGCTGGATTTGATCGCCGACGCGGCGTGTTCGGGGATATTCTTTCGGCATCAGTAATAACCTTGCCTGTACACTCAACCCGGCCAACCAGCCGGGTTGCACTACAGTTCAGGACAGAAAGGAAAGCTCTTGGACAACTCCACCCGTCACAAGGTACGGGCCACCTCGACGCGCTCGAACACCTCGATCTGGTCACCACTCCTCACACTGTAGTTCTTCACGCCGATACCGCACTCGGTACCCGCCTTGACCTCGTTGACATCGTCCTTGAAGCGACGCAGTGACTCCAGTTCACCCTCGAAAATCACCACGTTGTCACGCAGCACGCGAATCGGCGAACTGCGCCTCACCACGCCATCGAGCACGATACTGCCGGCAATATCGCCCAGCTTGCGTGACTTGAACACTTCCTTGACCTCGGCCAGTCCGATAATGTCCTCGCGCACCTCGGGAGGCAGCATGCCACTGGCAACGGCCTTGACATCATCGATGGCGTTATAGATCACGCTGTAGTACTTCAGGTCTATGCTGTTCTCTTCGACCATGCGCTTCGCAGATGTATCCGCGCGCACATTGAAACCGATGATCATGGCGCTGGATGCCATCGCCAGGTTGATATCGGATTCGTTGATGCCACCGACTCCGCTGGAGACCACCTTGACCTTCACGTCCTCGGCCTCCGAGGTAATGTTGGTCAGGGCATCCTTGAGTGCCTCGGCACTACCCTGCACATCGGCCTTGAGTACGATGTTGACAGTCGGACGTTGCCCTTCGGCAGCGGCAGAAAACACGTCTTCCATACGTGACTGTTGCTGCTGTGCCAGGCGCTGGTCACGCGAGCGTTCCTGACGCTGTTGTGCCAGTTCACGCGCCTTGCGCTCATCTGCGACCACCATGACTTCTTCTCCGGCACTCGGTACCGCGGAGAGTCCCAGCACCTGTGCCGGCATGGATGGCCCGGCCTCGCTGATCTGCCGACCACTTTCATCGAACATGGCACGTACGCGGCCGTATTCGTTGCCGGTCAGGATCAGGTCGCCCTTCTTCAATACACCGTTCTGCACCAGTATGGTGGCTACCGTGCCACGTCCCTTGTCGAGACTGGACTCAACCACGATGCCGGTAGCCGGGCAATCGTGCACCGCGGTCAGTTCCAGCAGCTCGGCCTGCAGCAGCACCGCATCGAGCAGCGCATCGACGCCTTCGCCGGTCTTGGCGGAGACCGGTATAAACATGGTGTCACCACCCCAGTCCTCCGGCACGACTTCCAGTGCGGACATTTCATTCTTCACGCGCTCCGGGTCTGCACCCGTCTTGTCGATCTTGTTGACCGCAATCACTATCGGCACGTTGGCGGCACGGGCATGCTGGACCGCTTCCCTGGTCTGCGGCTTGACGCCATCATCGGCGGCCACCACCAGGATTACGATATCCGTCACCCCGGCACCACGTGCACGCATCGCGGTAAACGCGGCATGGCCTGGCGTATCCAGGAAACTGATCATGCCCTTGTCGGTTTCCACGTGGTAGGCGCCGATATGCTGGGTAATGCCACCGGCCTCACCCTCGGCCACCTTGGTACGGCGGATATAGTCGAGCAACGAGGTCTTGCCGTGATCGACGTGACCCATGATGGTCACAACCGGCGGGCGCGGCAGTTGCTCACCGCTGATTTCCTCGATCTGCTGCTTGAGCTCCTGCTCCAGCGCATCTTCCTGTGTTGCCCTGGCAACATGACCCATCTCCTCGACCACCAGTGTCGCGGTATCCTGGTCAAGCACCTGATTGATGGTCGCCATAACGCCCATCTTCATTAAGATCTTGATCACCTCGGCGGACTTGACCGACATCTTGCGCGCCAGTTCGGAAATAGCAATATTTTCCGGAATATCGACTTCGTGCACGACGCTGGCGGTCGGCATTTCAAAACCGTGTTCGCCGCTCGACTCGATACTGACCCGACGCGATGGCCTGGCCTTCTTCTTGCGGCGCCCGCCCTTGCCGGCCGTTACATGCAGTTCCTTGCGACCATACTTGGTATGGCGATCCGCACCGTCGCCACCACCGCGCCGTGACTTGCGGTCACCTTCGGGGGCTTTCTTGCCGCGGTCACTCTCAGGGGCTTTCTTGCTGCGCGCATCATCCGCCTCGCTGCGCGCACGCGCTTCCGTCGTGGCCTGTGACTGTTTGCGGGCTTCTTCTGCGGCCTTACGTGCATCACGTTCGGCCTGCAGGCGTTTTTCCTCTGCCTCGCGCTCTTCCTCTAGCTTGCGTTTTGCCTCGTCACGCCGCTGGCGCTCGGCCTCGTCACGCGCATCAATCTCGGCCTGTTGTTTTGCCTTTTCCTCGGCCTCGAGGTCCAGACGCTCCTGTTCTTCCGCAACCAGATCGGCACGTTTCACATAGGTCCGCTTCTTGCGCACCTCGACCGTCACGGTGCGCGCTTCCGCACGCGGCGTGCGCAGTGCACCACGGCTGGCCGGGCCACGCCCCGCGGGTACCGTGGCACGCAACTCAGTCTGGCTCTTGCGCTTCAGCGAGATCTTGCTCGGCCCCGAGGCCGACAGCGAGGCTCGCTTGCCATGACTCTGGCGCAGGAAGTCCAGCAGCTGGGTCTTTTCGCTGTCGGTGATAACCGCGTTCTCGTCACTGACCGACAGGCCCGCCTCACCAAGTTGCACCAGCAACCGGTCGGTCGGCACGCCGACGACTTCCGAGAATTGTTTTACCGTGACATCTGTCATTACCTGTCTCGCTCCTCTGAAAAGACTCAGTCAGCTGCCTCTTCGGCAAACCACGGTGCACGCGCTGTCATGATCAGTGCGCCGGCTCGCTCTTCTTCCATACCATCAATGTCCATCAACTCGTCAACCGCCTGTTCGGCCAGGTCTTCCATGGTGATCACACCACGCCCGGCAAGCTCGTAGGCCAATGCGGTATCCATGCCTTCCATTCCCAGCAGATCCTCGGCCGGCTCAACGTCACCGAGTTTTTCCTCTTTCATGATGGCCTGTGTCAACAGCACATCACGTGCACGCCCGCGCAACTCGTCGACCATGTCCTCATCAAATTCCTCGATGGCAAGCAGCTCGCTGTTCGGTACGTAG
Organism: Gammaproteobacteria bacterium; assembly: GCA_029860045.1. Classification (GTDB taxonomy): domain Bacteria; phylum Pseudomonadota; class Gammaproteobacteria; order UBA9214; family UBA9214; genus UBA9214. The sequence goes on from JAOUBY010000012.1 coordinate 12,558, forward strand.
ACGATTTCCTCGATAGTGGAGAAACCCTCCTGTACCAGGATAACGGCGATCTCCTGGTCGACATCAAGCTGCTCGGCAAACAGCCCCTGCAGCTTCTGCGCCTCTTCCTCGCTCTTTTCCTCCGCCTCCACCTCGCTCATGACATTCAGCACCCAGCCGGTCAACTGGCTGGCCAGCCGCACGTTCTGGCCGGCGCGGCCGATGGCCTGTGACAGCTGGTCCTCGCTGACAGCGATTTCCATGGTGTGGGTTTCCTCGTCGACCACGATGGAAGCCACCTCGGCCGGCGACATGGCATTGATTACGAACTGTGCCGGATTATCGTCCCACAGGATGATGTCAACACGCTCGCCGGACAGTTCGGTCGACACGGTCTGCACCCGCGAACCGCGCATGCCGACGCAGGCACCGACCGGGTCGATGCGCGGATCGTTGCTTTTCACCGCGATCTTGGCACGCAGGCCCGGGTCACGCGCGGCCTTGAGTATATCGATCAGATCCTGACCGACCTCCGGCACCTCCAGCTTGAACAGTTCGAGCAGAAATTCCGGCGCGACGCGACTGACAAACAACTGCGGGCCGCGCTGCTCGGCACTGACCTCGCGCAGGTAACCGCGCAGGCGATCGCCCGGACGCACGGCCTCGCGCGGAATCATTTCCTCGCGCAGGATAATGGCCTCGGCATTACTGCCCAGGTCCAGGTAAACATTGCCGCGCTCCACGCGCTTGACCACACCGGTAAGCAGTTCGCCAACACGGTCACGATAGGCCTCCACGACCATGCCGCGCTCCGCCTCGCGCACCTTCTGCACAATCACCTGCTTGGCAGTCTGGGCGCCGATACGGCCAAACTCGATATTTTCCATCGGCTCCTCGATGAAGGAACCGTGCTCCAGTGCCGGGTCAAGTTCCTGGGCCGCTGCAAGCGTGAACTGGCGGCCCGGCGCATCAAAAGCCAGCACATCCTCCTCGTCTTCACCGGCAGCCTCGGCCAGGCTTTCGTCGATCACCTGCCAGCGACGGAAGGTTTCATACTCGCCGGTCTCGCGATCAATGGCGACACGCGCGTCGATGTCTGCGGATGCACGTTTGCGGGTCGCGGTAGCGAGCGCGCTTTCTATGGCCTCGAAGATCACTTCCTTGTCGATACCCTTTTCATTGGATACCGTGTCCACGACCATCAGGATCTCTTTACTGTCCATCACTGCGACTCTCCACGTACCGCGCTAGAATTCCGGCACCAAACGCGCCTTCTCGATCTCATCAAACGCCAGGCTAATCTCCTGGCCTTCCTGCTCAATTACCACGTTGTCACCTGCAAGGCCCCGTAAGCGGCCCTTGAACTTGCGTTGCCCGTCGATCGGGTATCTCGCATGCACCCGCACCAGCTGCCCGGCAAAGCGTTCAAAATCCTGCGGCCTGAACAATGGCCGGTCCAGCCCGGGCGAGGAAATCTCCAGTGTGTAATGGCCCGGTATCGGGTCCTTCACATCGAGCACCCCGCTGACCTGGTAACTCACTTTCTGGCAATCCTCTGCCGAAATGCCCTGTTCACTGTCGATATAGACGCGCAACAGGCCACCGCCCGTGTCGCCGCCCTGGTACTCGACCCCGACCAGCTCATAACCCATGGAGCGGATACCCGGCTCCAGCATCTCACCAATTTGTAACGGATCCTGCTTCATACCACTCTCCGGAAACAAAAAATGGGCCAAAGGCCCACTCCATGAACTCCGAAATTGTTCTCGCTGAAAGTATAGCAAATACCTGCATTTCAGCCTACACACCAGCCTCGCGGAATCCATTCCGGGCCACAGTTGCCCGGTCAGGGCCCTGTTGGAATTGGTAGCGGGGGTAGGATTTGAACCTACGACCTTCGGGTTATGAGCCCGACGAGCTGCCAGACTGCTCCACCCCGCATCAACGGCCGAGGAGTGTAGCGACTGCACTGCTCCTTTTCAAGCCCGGGGGGTAAAAAACCAATATGAATCAGCACAAACACCGTGCTGGCGGCTGTCGGGAACGCTACTGAAGGGACGGGCAAGCGGCCCGGGGCGGCCCGGAAATAGCCTATTTCCGTGGCACGTAGGCGAGGTTCTTGTGCCAGAATTCAATGACATAATTGATACGCGGGTGGGTTTTCTCGCGGTACTGGCCAAGGTCGCACAGGTGTACCCAGCGACACTCGATGATGCCCTCCTCGACCTGCGGGGCCACATCATCATTGTGGCCGCGGTAGTGCATCATGTACCAGTGCGTCTTCTTCAGGTACTTCTGCTTCCCGTGCCGGGTGCTGTGCCAGGTTGGCACCAGCAGGCCGTTAATAGTCAGTTTCTTCTCTGTCAGACCGGTCTCTTCATGCACCTCGCGCAGCGCGGCCTTTTCGTAGCCGTCATTTTCGACACGCCCCTTGGGCAGGTCCCACTTGCCGCGCTTGAAGATCATCAGGATGCAGTTGTCATCATTGCATACCAGACCACCGGCAGATTCGATCAGGGGCAGGTCGAGAGTCTTCTCCAGGCTGTATTTTTCGGATGTGCCGTTGGTCATGTCAGTTCCCGGTCAGTTCAGGGTGTGGCGCACACCCTGTATATATGCAGATTGTTACAACAATGGCATGGCAATGCCATTGTTATTTCCGCCGTCGCACCCGCGCAAGCCGGGGCTTCAGCTCCACATGGTAGATGAACCCGGGCAGTGCGAAAATGAGGAACAGGCACAGCGTAACGGCATAGAATTCCCAGTCCTGGGCATGGGTGCCGCCAGTGATCTTTTGTTCGATGCCAAGCGCGATACCACCCAGCAGGAAATACAGCAGCAACCATTCCAGCAGGCGCATCCACGGGCTTTTCTGACCAGACGCCGGCTGGCGCACGAACAATACGCGGTCACTCAACCAGGGAAGATTGGCGGCTACAAACGCCAGGCCCAGCAACAGCCATACGGCGTACTGGTCACTCATGTTTGGCGGCTCAGTTCAGAACGCCGGCACACAGTGCCAGCAGGCCGCCCGGGAACAGGCCGAGTGCCAGCACCGCGAGACCATTCACGCTGACCGCGATCTGCAAGTCCGTGTTAACGACCAGCGGCGCATCGGATTCCGGCTCATCGAAATACATCAGCTTGATGACACGGATATAGTAGAACGCGCCGATAATGGAGAAGAACACCGCGACCAGCGCCAGCCACAGCATGTCGACATCGACCACCGCCTGCAGCACGGCCAGCTTGGCGTAGAAGCCCACGGTCGGCGGCACGCCGGCCATGGAAAACATCAGGATCAGCATCATCAGCGCAAACCACGGACTGCGACTGTTCAGTCCCTTGAAGTCATCCAGGCTGTCGGCCTCGTAACCGGCACGGCTCAGCAGGATGATCACGCCAAAACCACCAATCGCCATCAGCGCGTAGGTGATGGCGTAGAACATGGCGGCGGAATACCCCTCCACGGTACCGGACAGGATGCCCAGCAGCAGGAAGCCGACATGTGAAATCGTTGAATACGCCAGCATGCGTTTCATGTTGGTCTGGGCAATCGCGATGACGTTGCCGATCGCCAGTGACAGCACGGCAAGTATCGTCAACATGCCCTGCCAGTCCACCACCAGGCCACCGAGCGGCTCGGCCAGCAGCCGCATCGCCATGGCGAACGCGGCAATCTTCGGCGCGCTGCCGATGAACAAGGTCACTGCCGTGGGTGCACCATGATAAACGTCCGGCACCCACATGTGGAACGGCACGGCACCGAACTTGAAGGCCAGCCCGACCACGATAAAGCACAGGCCGAATACCAGGATCAGGCTGTTGTCGTCTGCAGCGGACACCGCACTGGCAATCTCGGCAATGTCCAGGCTGCCGGTGGCACCGTAGAGCATCGACATGCCATACAGCAGCATGCCGGAGGCCAGTGCACCCAGCACGAAATACTTCATGGCCGCCTCGGAAGCCGGCGATGAGTCACGGTCAAACGCCACCATGGCATACAGTGACAGTGACAGCAGTTCCAGACCAAGGTAGACCGTCAACAGGCTGTGCGCGGAGACCATGACCTGCATACCAAGCACGGCAAACAGCCCGAGCACATAGAACTCACCGCGCAGGCTGCCCTGCGTGGTCAGGTAACTGCGTGCATAGGCAAACGCACCCACAGTGACCAGGAAAATACTGGTCTTGAGCAGTGCCGCCATCGGGTCATGCACAAAGGTGCCACCCAGCATGACAGCCTGTGAAACATCAATCATGTTGCCGGAGATCAGCGCCGCGACCAGCAGCGTGAGCTGAGCCAGCACGTAACTTATCTGTGTCATCCGGCTACCGACGAAGGCCTCCACCACCAGGATGAGGCAGGCCATGGAGAGCATGAATATCTCCGGTGACAGCAGCAGGAATTCAGCAGGTGAAATCGTCATGGCAATCGTCTCAGGGCTGTACCGTGCTCATCAGTGCGAAACCGGTTTCCGGCGCCGGCAGCTTCGACACCGACACGTGTGCCAGCAGGTTGTCGACACTGGCATGCATAATCTCGACCAGCGGCGCCGGCCACAGGCCGAACAGCAGCACTACTGCGGCAAGGCTGGCCAGGATGACAAACTCGCGGCCGTTGATGTCCTGCAGTTTACCGACGTTGTCGTTGGCCACGTCGCCGAACACCACGCGCTTGACCATCCACAGGCTGTAGGCCGCACCCAGGATCAGTGTCGTTGCGGCCAGCAGCGCAAACCAGAAGTTCGCCTTGAAGCTGGCCAGGATCACCATGAATTCGCCGACGAAACCGGAGGTACCCGGCAGACCCGCGTTGGCCATGGCAAACAGCACCATGAAGGCGGCGAACACCGGCATGGTATTGACCACGCCGCCGTAATCGCTGATCTGGCGACTGTGCATACGGTCATACAGCACCCCCACGCACAGGAACAGCGCACCGGAAATAAAGCCGTGCGAGATCATCTGCACGATGCCGCCTTCCATACCGAGCGCGGCGCCGTCCACCGAGCCGCTGTTATCCAGCAGCGTGAACACCAGGAAGATACCCAGCGTGACAAAGCCCATGTGCGCGATGGAGGAATAGGCAATCAGTTTCTTCATATCCTCCTGCACCAGCGCGACGAAACCGATATACACCACCGCCACCAGTGACATCAGGATGATCAGCCAGTCCAGTGCATGGCTGGCGTCCGGGGTAATCGGCAGGCTGAAACGCAGGAAACCGTAACCGCCGATCTTGAGCATGATCGCGGCCAGGATCACCGAGCCGCCGGTCGGCGCCTCCACGTGTGCATCCGGCAGCCAGGTATGCACCGGCCACATCGGCACCTTGACGGCAAACGCCATCAGGAAGGCAATGAAAATCAGTATCTGCTCGGTCATGGACAGCGGCAGCATGTGGAAATCGAGGATGCTAAAACTGCCCGACTTCAGGTACATGTAGATCAGCGCAACCAGCATGAACACCGAACCGAAGAAGGTGTACAGGAAGAACTTGATGGTCGCGTACACGCGGTTCGGGCCGCCCCACACACCGATGATCAGGAACATCGGGATCAGCATGGCCTCCCAGAACACGTAGAACAACACGCCGTCCAGCGCGGCGAACACGCCGTTCATGAGTCCTTCCATGATCAGGAACGCCGCCATGTACTGTGCGGTCTTGTTCTGGATTACCTGCCAGCCGGCCAGCACCACCAGCACAGTGGTAAAGGTGGTCAGGATGATCAGCGGCATGGAGATACCGTCCACGCCGAGGTGGTAGTTGGCACTGAAGGCATCGATCCAGGGCACATTCTCCTGGAACTGCATGGCAGCCGTGCTGAAGTCAAAATGCGTATACAGCGACAGGCTGAGAATAAAGGTCGCAAGCGACACCAGCAGCGCGGTGATACGGCAACCCGGGTTGCCCAGTGCGTCCATCGCCAGCAGCGCGGCGCCTCCGGCAATCGGCAGCCAGACCAGCAGGGAAAGCAGAGGATAATCGATCATGCGCCGGCTCCCGGTGAACGGAATACAAACCAGAACAGCATCAGCATCAGACCGATGATCATGCTAAAGGCATAGGTATAGAGGTGACCGGTCTGGATCTTGCGCAGTACGCCCGAGACCCAGCCCACCACACGTGCACTGCCGTTGACAAGCAGGCCGTCGATCAGCATCACGTCGCCGACCCTCCACAGCAATTGCCCCATGCCACGCGCACCACCGGCAAACACAACCTCGTTGAAGTCATCGGCGTAATACTTGTTGACCAGCAACTGGTAGATGCCGTTGAAACGCTGGCGGATGTTGTCGGCAATCTGCGGGTTCTTTATGTAAATGTACCAGGCGGTCACGACACCGGCGATGGCAAGATAGATGGCCGGACCACCAAAGGCATGCAGCACGAAACTGACCGGGCCGTGGTAATGCTCGCCGATTTCCGTCAGCACATCATGGCTTGCCGCGACATGTATCACGCCGTTGAACCAGTCGCCAAACACCACCGGGTCGATCAGGTAACCGGCCAGCACCGAGGGAATCGCCAGCATGATCAGCGGGAAGGTCACCACCCACGGTGTCTCGTGCAGGTGCTCGCGGGTATGGTCATCCATGCGCGGCTCGCCGTGGAACACCAGAAAATACATGCGGAAGCTGTACAGCGCGGTAATGAATACACCGGCCAGCACGGCGATATACACCAGCCCTGCGCCCGGCAGATGCGAGTGGCGCACCGCCTCGATAATGGTGTCCTTGGAGTAGAAACCGGAGAAGAACGGCGTACCGATCAGCGCCAGCGAACCGATCAGGGCGGTTATCCAGGTGATCGGCATGTACTTGCGCAACCCGCCCATGTTGCGGATATCCTGGTCGTGGTGCATGGCGATAATCACCGAACCGGCACCCAGGAACAGCAGCGCCTTGAAGAAGGCATGCGTCATCAGGTGGAATATGCCGGCGGCGTAGGCCGATGCCCCCAGCGCCACGGTCATGTAACCGAGCTGCGACAGCGTGGAATAGGCCACCACGCGCTTGATGTCATTCTGCACGATGCCGAGGAAGCCCATGAACAGCGCGGTAATGGCGCCGATAACCATCACGAACACCAGCGCGGTCTCGGACAACTCGAACAGCGGCGACATGCGTGCCACCATGAAGATACCGGCGGTCACCATGGTGGCCGCGTGGATCAGGGCAGAGATCGGTGTCGGGCCTTCCATGGAATCCGGCAGCCACACGTGCAGCGGCACCTGTGCCGACTTACCCATCGCACCGATGAACAACAGGATGCAAATTACCGACATCAACGACCAGTCGGTACCCGGAATGACCTGGAACACGGCCTGCGCCTGGGCCGGGGCCGCGGCGAACACGGTCGCGTAGTCCATACTGTTGAAGGTCATGTAGATGGCGGCAATACCAAGCAGGAAACCGAAGTCGCCGACCCGGTTCACCAGGAATGCCTTCAGGTTGGCGTAGATTGCAGTCGGTTTCGTGTACCAGAAGCCGATCAGCAAATAGGAGACCAGGCCGACAGCCTCCCAGCCGAAAAACAGCTGCAGGAAGTTGTTCGACATCACCAGCATCAGCATGGAGAAGGTGAACAGCGCGATATAACTGAAGAAGCGCTGGTAGCCCGGGTCATCATGCATGTAACCGATGGTGTAGATGTGCACCATCAGGGACACGAAGGTCACCACGGACATCATCAGCACGGTAAGCTTGTCGACCAGGAAACCGACTTCAAAGTGGATGCCTTCAGAGACCATCCAGGTATAGACCGTGGCGTTATACGTTTCCGCCCCGCCCCAGACAAACTGTTTCAGCACATACAAGGACAGGACGCAGGAGGCACCCACACCGAGAATGGTGACGGTATGTGCTCCAACACGCCCGATCACGCGACCAAACAGGCCGGCAATAATGGCGCCCAGCAGCGGTGCAAGCGGAATGGCAAGGTAAATCTGTTCCATACTCATTGCGCTAGCCCTTTAATGTATCGAGGTCTTCGACATTGATGGTCTGGCGGTTACGGAACAGCACCACCAGGATCGCCAGGCCAATGGCCGCCTCGGCTGCCGCCACCGTGAGGATGAAGAACACGAACACCTGACCGGCCGTGTCGCCAAGAAAATAGGAGAAGGCGACAAAGTTCATGTTCACGGCAAGCAGCATCAGCTCGATCGCCATCAGCAGGATGATGACATTCTTGCGATTGAGGAAGATGCCCGCGACACTCAGGCCAAACAGGATCGCCCCCAGGATCAGGTAGTCGGACAGTGCAATCATGGGTTCTTCTCTTCTGCCTTCATGCGGACAATCCGCACGCGGTCGGCAGGCTTTACCGACACCTGTTGTGACGGGTCCTGGTATTTCGTTTCCGGTCGCTTGCGCATGGTCAGCGCAATCGCCGCAATGATCGCCACCAGCAGGATCACCGAGGCAATCTCGAACGGGTACACGTATTCGGTATACAGCACGCCACCCAGTTCGCGTACGTTACTGTAGCCCTCCGCATGACGCGCGGGAATGGCGACCACTTCGCTACCAAAATGCTTCTTGCCGACCACCGCGAACATCTCGGCAAAAATAATCAGCGCCACGACTACACCCAGCGGCAGGTATTTCACAAACCCTTCACGCAGCGGCGAGCTATTGATATCCAGCATCATCACCACGAACAGGAACAGCACCATAACCGCGCCGACATAGACCAGCACCAGCGTGATGGCGAGGAACTCGGCCTCCAGCAGCAGCCACAGCGCGGCGCTGGTAAAGAAGGCCAGCACCAGGTGCAGCGCAGCGTGCACCGGGTTGCGCACGGTAATCACGCGCGCCGCAGCAAACACCAGGATGGTCGCGAAGAGGAAAAATAGTATGCGTTCGTAGTCCATCAACGATACCTCGCATCCTGTTGACGATCAGCGGCTATCTGCGCCTCGTGCTTGTCGCCCACGGCCAGCAGCATGTCCTTGGTCATGACGTTCTCGCCGCGGTTCTCGAAGGCATACTCAAACTCGCGTGTCTCGACAATGGAATCCACCGGGCAGGACTCCTCGCAGAAGCCGCAATAGATACACTTGAAAAGATCAATGTCATAACGCGTGGTACGCCGCGTGCCGTCCTCACGCTCTTCCGCCTCGATGGTAATCGCCAGTGCCGGACACACCGCCTCGCACAGCTTGCAGGCAATACAACGCTCCTCTCCGTTCGGATAACGGCGCAGCGCGTGCAGGCCACGGAAACGATTCGACTGCGGGGTCTTTTCATCCGGGTACTGCACCGTGATCTTGTCCGAGAACAGCCGCCGGCCGGTCAGCCGCATACCCTGGATCAGCTCCCAGAGAAACAGGCTTTTCATGAAGTTGGTGAAACCTTCCATCCTCAAACTCCGGTCAGTCGAACCATGGGCCAATATCAAGCACCACTGCGGCACCCTCCACGACCAGCCACACGATGGTGATCGGGATAAACACCTTCCAGCCGAGCCGCATGATCTGGTCATAGCGGTAACGCGGGAAGGTGGCACGGAACCACAGGAAGAACAGCAGCATCAGCGAGGTCTTGCCGAACAGCCAGAAAATTCCCGGCACCCAGTCAAACCACGGCTCGAACCATGTTCCCTCGAACGGTGACAACCAGCCGCCCAGGAACATCAGCGCGGCCAGTGCCGCAATCAGGATCATGTTGGCGTATTCAGCCAGGAAGAACACCGCGAATGCCATGCCGGAATACTCGACATGGAAACCGGCAACGATTTCCGACTCACCTTCCGATACGTCGAACGGGGCACGGTTGGTTTCCGCGACCCCGGAGATGAAGTACACCAGGAACAGCGGGAACAGCGGCAACCAGAACCAGTGCAGGAAACTGCCCTGCTGTGCCTGCACGATCTCGACCAGGTTAAGACTGCCACCGGCAATCAGCACACCGACCAGCGCAAAGCCCATGGCGATTTCATAGGATACGATCTGCGCCGCCGAGCGCATCGCACCGAGGAACGCATACTTGGAGTTGGATGCCCAGCCGGCGATGATCACGCCGTACACGCCGATGGAGGTCAGCGCGAGGATATACAGAAGACTGGCATCGATATTGGCCAGCACCAGCGTGTCGGTAAACGGCAGCACTGCCCAGGCGGCCAGCGCCGGTGCAATCGACAGCATGGGCGCAATCAGGAACAGAAAACGGTTGGCGTTGGTCGGGATGACGATTTCTTTCATCAACAGCTTGAGTGCATCCGCAATCGGCTGCAGCCAGCCGCGCGGGCCAACGCGGTTCGGCCCCACACGCACCTGCATGTAGCCGATAATCTTGCGCTCGGCAAAGGTCAGGTAGGCCACTGCACCCATCAGCGGCCCCACGATCAACACGATCTTGATCAGCGTATAGACCAGCACGTTGGCCTTGATGTCTTCCCAGAAATGCACGCCCAGCATGACCGCCGCAACCGACCCGACCGTCAGTGCCAGCAGGATGATGATCCAGTGCATCATGTAGGATTTACGTATCACGGTATCGGTCATGGCGCGATCCTCACACCCGGTCCAGGGTAACCGGCCCGAACACCGCACCCAGCTTGCCGGATGCCACGGTACCCGCCTGGATCCAGACGCACCCATCCGCCACGCGTTCATCGATGCACACATCCATGACCACACTGGCCCCGCCCTGCTGCGCCGTTACGGTATAACCGTCACGCACACCACTCTTTTCCGCCTGGGCCGGGTTGATATGTATCAGACCGGCGGCCCCGGCATCCGGTGTTTTCTGCAGGGAACCTGCACGCCGCACCAGTGCATCGACGGCATAAATTGCCACGTCACCGACACGTTCCAGCCCGCTGGAGCCGGCCGCCTGCGCGGTTGGCCCGGAAGATTGACTGTTATCAAGTGAAATGGCGCCAACTTGCGCACGCAGTGCATCACGCACTTGCTCGCTGCTGTCTTGTTCAAAGCCGTCCAGTTCGAACTGGTTACCCAGCACGCGCAGCACCTTCCAGCCGGGGCGACTGTCTCCCACCGGGCTGGCCACGCCGTTAAAACTCTGCCAACGCCCCTCGGCATTGACGAAGGTACCGGAGGTTTCCGTGAACGGGCCGATCGGCAGCAGAACATCGGCCGCCTGCTTCATGGCGTCACTGGCAAACGGGCTGAGCGATACGACAAAGTCCGCGCCATTCACGGCAGCCGAGGCAGTGGCGGCGTCATTACAGTCGCATTCCGGTTCGACATTGAATAACAGGTAGGCCTTGCGCGGATTGGCAAGCATGGCACCGGCATCGAGGCCTGTCGTCGCAACGCTGCTGCCGGCCGGTCCGCGGTGCGGCAATACCCCGGCTAACCAGCCGCCGACACTGTTGGCGGCATCCGGCAACAGGCCCAGCACGGCGCCGCTGTGTTCGGAAATCACGCCGGCCAGCGCCTTGAGTAGTGAGAACTGCGGGTGTGACGAAGCAACGCCGCCCAGCAATAGCGTGGCATGATCCGCACCCTGCAGGGTTGCGGCCATGGTGCGCTGGCTGTCATCCGGATCAGCCGCGGCAATCATTGCCTTGACGGCATCGGATGCATTGCGGGCGGCATCCGGATAGCAGGCGGCAATACCCGCCAGCGTGTTCGTCATCTGCGACGGTGCCACGATCGCCTTCGCGTGCACGTCAAACATGAACTCGTAATCCAACGGATTAACAAACATGACCCGCGCACCGGCCAGCGCGGCCTTGCGCAGGCGATGCCCGGCAATCGGCTGATCCTTGCGAATATTGGAGCCGACCACCAGCACTGCGTCGGCACCTTCCAGCTCCACCAGGGTCTGGCCCAACGTGGGACACAACGGCGCCTCGGCCTGGTCGGTAAAATCGGCCTGACGCAGACGATGGTCAATGTTGCTGACACCCAGACCACGCGCCAGTGCCTGCAATAATGAGAGCTCTTCCAGGGTGGCAGTCGGTGATGCCAGTACACCCACCTGCTCGGTACCACTGCTGTTGATGACATTGCGCAGGCCATCGACAGTGGCCTGCAGTGCAGTCTCCCAGTCAACCGCCTGCCACTCGCCATCGACCTTCACCATCGGCGCACTAACACGATCTTCTGCATACAGTCCTTCGTAGCCGAAACGGTCGCGGTCGGACAGCCAGACCTCGTTGATGTCCTCGTTCTCGCGTGGCACCACGCGCATCACCTGGCCACGCCGGGTGTGTACCAATATATTCGAGCCAATGGCATCGTGCGGCGCCACGGAGGCGTGCTGCTGCAGCTCCCAGGCGCGCGCCGTGAAACGGAACGGCCGTGAGGTCAGCGCACCGACCGGGCAGACATCGATGACGTTACCGGACAGCTCCGATTCCAGAGACGTTTCGATATAGGTACCGATCTCCACGTTCTCACCACGGCCGGTAGCACCCAGCTCCATCTTGCCGGCGACCTCGCGCAGCATGCGGATACAGCGCGTACAGTGGATGCATCGCGTCATGTCGGTCGCTATCAGCGGCCCGATAAACTTGTCCTTGACGACCCGCTTCTTCTCGGCAAAGCGTGACACGTCACCACCATAGCCCAACGCCAGGTCCTGCAATTCACACTCACCGCCCTGGTCGCAGATCGGGCAATCCAGCGGGTGGTTGATGAGCAGGAATTCCATGACGGCCTTTTGCGCGCCAGTGGCAATATCCGAGCGGGTAAACACCTTCATACCCTCGGCAACCGGCGTCGCACAGGCCGGCAACGGTTTCGGCACCTTTTCAACCTCGACCATGCACATGCGGCAGTTGGCGGCGACGGAAAGTTTCTTGTGGTAACAGAAGCGCGGAATGGAAATGCCGGCCGCATCCGTTACCTCGATAATCATTGCGCCCTTGCGCGCCTTGAACGGCTGCCCATCGATCTCGATGTTCACCGTGTCTTCTGCAGGAATTTCGGGCCGCGCACTCATGCCGCCACCCCGTCGGAAGATGCACCACCCACCATGCAGCGCTTGTGGGTAATGTGATATTCGAATTCATCACGGAAGTGACGCAGGAAACCCTGCACCGGCCACGCCGCCGCCTCGCCGAAGGCGCAAATGGTCTTGCCGGCGATCTGGTCCGCGGCACTCAGCAGCAGGTCGAGATCCTCGGGACGTCCCTGGCCTTCCTCGATGCGCTTGATAATGCGGTACATCCAGCCGGTACCCTCCCGGCACGGCGTACACTGGCCGCAGGACTCCGCGTAGTAGAACCGTGACACGCGCATGGATGCCTTGACCATGCAGGTGGAATCATCCATCACGATGACGGCACCGGAACCGAGTGCGGAACCCGCCTTGGCCAACGAGTCATAGTCCATGTCGGTTTCCATGATGATGTCGGCAGGCAGCACCGGCATGGAGGAACCACCGGGAATCACCGCCTTCAGCTTGTGACCGTCGCGCACGCCACCAGCCATCTCCAGCAGGTCTTTAAACGGTGTACCCATCGGGATTTCGAAGTTGCCCGGGTTGTTGACGTGCCCGGACACTGAAAAAAGTTTTACACCGCCATTGTTCGGCTTGCCGAGATTCAGGAACCAGTCGCCACCATTGCGAATGATCGCCGGCACCGAGGCCAGCGTTTCCGTGTTATTGATGGTGGTCGGCTTGCCATACAGGCCGAAGTTGGCCGGGAACGGCGGCTTGAAGCGCGGCTGGCCCTTCTTGCCTTCCAGTGATTCCAGCAGCGCAGTTTCCTCACCGCAGATATAGGCACCGGCACCCAGGTGGCTGTAACACTGGAAATCCACGCCGGAACCAAGAATGTTCTCGCCGAGAAAACCGGCTGCTCGCGCTTCAGCGAGTGCCTGTTCGAAACGCTCGAACGGCTCGTGGTGAAACTCGCCACGCATGTAGTTGTAACCAACGGTTGCGCCCATGGCATAGCCGGCGATGGCCATGCCCTCGACCAGCGCATGCGGATTGAAGCGCAGGATGTCGCGGTCCTTGCAGGTGCCCGGCTCGGATTCGTCCGAGTTACAGACCACATACTTCTGGACCGGCGCGTTGCGTGGCATGAAACTCCACTTCAACCCGGTCGGGAACCCCGCACCACCACGACCACGCAGGCCGGATGCCTTGACCGTCTCGATGACGTCTTCCTGCGGGATCTTTTCCGCAAGGATTTTCTTCCACGCCTGGTAACCACCGACCTTGAGGTAATTCTCAAGCGTCCATGGCTGATCGAACTGCAAGGTATCAAAACAGACTTGTACGCTCATACCCTACTCCAGCCCGTCCAGGATGGCGTCGACCTTTTCCGGTGTCAGCTTTTCATGGTAATGACCGTTCACGGTCATCATCGGCCCGGCTGAACAAGCGGCCAGGCATTCCTCTTCCATCTTGAGCGTGATGCGGCCGTCCGGCGTGGTCTCACCCAGCGCAATACCAAGCTTTTTCTCCACGTGCTCAACGAGGCTTTCCGCCCCGCACAGCATGCAGGAAATGTTGGTGCAAATGGCCACCATGTTGCGCCCGACCGGTTCCAGTTCGACCATGGAATAAAAACTGCCGACCTCGTAGACCAGCACCGTGGGCATATCGAGATAATCCGCCACGGCATCCATCAATTCACGCGTGACCCAGCCACCGTTCTGTTCCTGAGCGGCCTGCAAGGCGCTCAGCACGGCTGACTTCTTCTGGTCTGCGGGATACTTTGCAATCCAGGCATCGATGGTTGCGCGCGACTCATCGGTCAGCAGGTCGGACTTGCGGGTCTGGGTACTCATCAGCGGTCAATCTCTCCGAACACGATATCCTGGGTGCCGATCACGGCCACCACGTCGGCCAGCATGTGGCCGCGTGTCATTTCGTCAATGCCCGCCAGGTGGGCAAAACCGGGCGCACGCACCTTCAGGCGATACGGCTTGTTGGCACCATCGGAGACCAGGTACACACCGAATTCACCCTTGGGGTGCTCGATGGCGGCATAGGCCTCACCGGCCGGCACACAGAACCCCTCCGTAAACAGCTTGAAGTGGTGAATCAGTGATTCCATGTCGGCCTTCATTTCTTCACGTCGCGGCGGCGCCAGCTTGTTGTCTTCCAGCATCACCGGGCCGGGGTTGTTGCGCAGCCACTTGATGCATTGCTTGATGATGCGGTTTGACTGGCGCATCTCCTCGATGCGCACCAGGTAACGGTCATAGCAGTCGCCGGTCACGCCAATCGGGATGTCGAACTGCATGCGGTCGTAGACTTCGTAGGGCTGCTTCTTGCGCAGGTCCCACTCCACACCGGAACCACGCAGCATCGGGCCGGTAAAGCCCAGTTGCATGGCGCGCTCCGGCGACACCACGCCGATGCCGACGGTGCGCTGTTTCCAGATGCGGTTATCGGTCAGCAGGGTTTCGTATTCATCCACACACCCCGGAAAACGTTCGGTAAAGGCTTCAATAAAGTCGAGCAGCGAACCCTGGCGATCGGCATTCTTTTTATCGACGTCCTTCTGGCTGTGCCACTTGGACGCCTCGTATTGCGGCATCACGTCCGGCAGGTCGCGATAGACGCCACCAGGGCGGTAATAGGTCGCATGCAGGCGCGCGCCGGATACCGCCTCGTAGCAGTCCATCAGGTCTTCGCGCTCGCGGAAGGCATACAGGAATACCGTCATCGCACCGATGTCGAGACCGTGCGCACCCAGCCACAACAGGTGATTGAGGAGGCGGGTAATCTCGTCGAACATGACGCGGATGTATTGCGCGCGGACCGGTGCCTCGACGCCGAGCAGTTTTTCCATCGCCAGCACGTAACCGTGCTCGTTGCACATCATGGAAACGTAATCGAGCCGGTCCATGTAGCCGATGCTCTGGTTGAACGGCTTGTTCTCGGCCAGCTTCTCGGTGCCACGATGCAGCAGGCCGATGTGCGGGTCGGCGCGCTCGATCACCTCGCCATCCATCTCCAGCACCAGGCGCAACACGCCATGCGCAGCCGGATGTTGCGGGCCGAAGTTCAGGGTGAAATTACGAATCTCTGGCATGTCCTACTCCGCCGCCTGTTCTTCTGTGGCTTCCGGCTCTTCGACAGGCTGCGCCAGGTCGACCGAGTCAACCTGATCACCGCGAACAACCTTCGGCACCAGCACGCGGGGCTCAATGCTGACCGGCTGGTAGACCACACGTTTTTTCTCGGCATCGTAGATCACTTCCACGTTACCGCTGAGCGGGAAGTCCTTGCGGAACGGGTGGCCCACGAAACCGTAGTCGGTCAACAGGCGACGCAGGTCCGGATGACCTTCAAACAGGATGCCATACAGGTCAAACGCCTCGCGCTCGTACCAGTCGGCGCTGTTCCAGACGCCGATGACCGACGGCACCACCGGCAGATCGTCGTCAGGGGCAAACACCTTCAGCCGCAGGCGGCGGTTGGTGCTGATCGATAGTAAATGGTGAACGGCGGCGAAACGGCGCGTGCTGCGTGGTTTCTCCACCACCAGGTCTTCAGTGACTGCACCCATGTGCCCGGCCGTCACCGCCTCGACGCCGCGGCTGAAACCGGAGCTGCTGGTCTCCTCGGTGGCCCATTCGTCACGCCCGTGATGGAAGTAGTCCACGCCACACAGATCGATAAGCATTTCAAAACCGAATGCCGGCTCGTCACGCAGGGCAGTCGCCACCTCGAGCAAATCCTCGCAGGCCACTTCCACGGTCACCTCGCCCACGGCATCGATCACCGCCGGCAGCTTGTCAGCGAAGCGCTCGTGCAGCTGTTCTGCAAGCTGGCGTGAAGAATTAGACACTATTTATTTACCTTTCGGTCTCTTAGCGGGCTATGGTGTTGGTGCGTTTGATCTTGTTCTGCAGTTGCAGAATGCCGTACAGGAGGGCCTCGGCCGTCGGGGGACAACCAGGCACGTAGATATCGACCGGCACAATGCGGTCACAGCCGCGCACCACTGAATAGGAATAATGGTAGTAACCGCCGCCATTGGCACAGGAACCCATTGAGATCACCCAGCGTGGCTCCGCCATCTGGTCATACACCTTGCGCAGTGCCGGCGCCATCTTGTTGCACAGCGTACCGGCGACAATCATCACATCCGACTGGCGCGGACTGCCGCGGAACACGACACCGAAACGGTCAAGGTCATAACGCGAGGCACCGGCCTGCATCATTTCCACCGCGCAACAGGCCAGGCCGAAGGTCATCGGCCACATCGAACCGGTGCGCGCCCAGTTGATCAGGCTGTCGGCCGTGGTGGTGACGAAGCCTTCCTTGAGCAGGCCCTCGACACTCATCGTGCACAGTCTCCGGCGCTAAAAAATGCTACTCCCACTCCAAGGCCCCTTTCTTCCATTCATAGATGAAGCCAATCACCAGGATGCCAAGGAACAACATCATGGCGAGAAATCCGAACATGCCAATGGACTCCAGCACCACCGCCCACGGGAACAGGAAGGCAATTTCGAGATCAAACAGGATGAACAGGATGGCAACCAGGTAGTAGCGCACGTCAAAGCGCATGCGCGTATCTTCAAAGGCCTCGAAGCCACATTCAAAGGGGGAATTTTTCTGGCTATCCGGCTTGTTCGGTGCGAGCAGGAAGCCCATCACGATCGGCCCGACACCCACCGCGATACCAATTGCGATGAAGATCAGAATCGGCAGATAATTTTCCAGCATCGTTATTGTCTCACGTGGCCGGGTCAGTCATGTGCCCGCACCTTCATTTGTATTTTCGGGCCAGACATGCGGTGCAAAAAGATTGTGCAGTCTAGGCCAGCACACCCCGACTGTCAAGTTGGGGGAGCCCCACATTTATTATATATTTCAGTAAGTTATCTGTATTTTCTATGGGTATAAAAAATCAGGATAAACCCCCTGGAGCGCCCGCAAAATGCGATGGCTGCAGGGACTTTTACAATGGTGCCGATGGCCGGAGTCGAACCGGCACGGCTTTCGCCACTACCCCCTCAAGATAGCGTGTCTACCAATTCCACCACATCGGCGCGGACAAAAAACAAGGGAAAGTACTGCCAGGTTTACTGTGGTAATTCGTCTGCAGCCGGGCTGTCCGGTACTACCTCGACAGGAACACCCGGTACATCAGTCTCTTCACTGGACAATTGCTCGGTGATGACAGCCGGCAGATCCTCTTCGGCGGCCTGCTGATTCTCCAGCGCCTCACCTATGGCTGCGCTCTCGGCGGCTTCCTGCTGCAACGTTTCCTGTTGCTCGATGCGCTCTGCAAGCGTTTCCTCTGACTGGCCGGTCTCACGCACCAGCGGCGAGGCAATCAACAGGCAGTTGATAAAGAACACCGCAGCCAGGATGCCGGTTGCGCGGGTAAAAAACGAACCTGAACCGCGTGAACCAAACACGGTACCGGAGGAACCACTGCCAAACGCGGCCCCCATATCGGCACCCTTGCCCTGTTGCAGCAACACCAGCGCAATAATTGAGACAGATACCAGGATTTGAATTGACAGTAAAATAGAAAACATAGCTCGACCGTTTTAGTCAGTGGGTTTAATTAATTACGCGTTGGCAGCCTTGCCAATGGCGAGGAAGTCGTCCGGCTTGAGCGAGGCCCCGCCAATCAGGCCGCCGTCGATATCCGGCATCGCCAGCAATTGTTCGGCATTACCGGGATTCATGCTGCCGCCGTACAGGATCTGCACCTTGTCCGCGACCGCAGCATCGAGGGCGGCCAGCTTGCCGCGGATAAAGGCATGGACTTCCTGCGCCTGATCGGTCGTCGCGGTCTTGCCGGTACCGATGGCCCATACCGGCTCGTAAGCAATGACGGCGCCGCCAAAAGCCTCGATACCTTCAAGGTTGATCACGGCATCCAGTTGACGCGCCACCACCTGCTCGGTAATCCCCTGCTCACGCTCTTCCAGCAACTCACCGACACACAGGATCGGTATCAGGCCGGCCTTGCGTGCGGCAGCAAACTTGCTGGCAGTAAATTCATCGCTTTCACCGTAAATACTGCGTCGCTCGGAATGGCCCACAATGGCGTACTTGCAGCCAATGTCGGCAAGCATGCCCGGCGCCACTTCACCCGTGTAGGCACCGGCTTCCTGGTCATTCACATCCTGGGCGCCATAGCTGATGGCGCTGCCTGCGAGCATGGAAGCTACCTGCGGGATATAGACGTAGGGCGGACAGACGGCCATTTCAGCTGTCGTCACCGTATCGATACCGGCCTTGATGCCCTCGGCCAGCGTTTTGACGCTGTCCATTGAGCCATTCATTTTCCAGTTGCCGGCGACCAGGGGCTGACGCATAACGAATTCCTTATATCGAAGAGCCGGCAAGCTTAGCGGCGTGGCCCGGAAAAATCAATTTTGGAAGCCGTCTCAGGGACCGCCCTTGAGGGGTACGGACGCGTAAAAAAGGGCCGTTTTTGCCGGCCCTTGCGTGGGAATGGAATCCTGTATGTCGGCGGGATCCGGGGCAATATCAACGCCCCCTGCCCCGCAGGCCGCCGGGTCAGACCGCGGCAGCCACCACCGAGGCCAGCTGGTCGGCCTCCTCAACCACCTGGTTCTCGTCTTCGCCCTCCACCATGACACGCACCACGGGTTCAGTGCCGGAGGGACGCAGCAGGACACGGCCACGGCCGGCCAGGCGCTGCTCGGCGGAGCTGACCGCCGCCTGCACGGTCGGTGCCGCGCCCAGGTCGATCTGCCCGCGAACCGGGACATTGATCATGCGTTGCGGGTATTTGTGCATCCCGGCCTTGAGCTCATGCAGCGACTTGCTGTACCGGCTCATGGCAGCCAGCACCTGTAACGCCGAGACGATGCCGTCACCGGTGGTTGTGCGATCCAGGCAGATAATGTGTCCAGAGGACTCCCCACCGATCTGCCGGCCGGTCTGCTGCAGCATCTCCAGCACGTAACGGTCGCCGACCCTGGCCCGGTCAAAGGCAATATCATGCGATTGCAGCGCATGCTCCAGCCCCAGGTTACTCATCAGCGTACCGACCACACCACCGCCCAGCGTGCCTTCCTGCTGGCGCGCCACGGCAATAATGAATAACAGCTCATCGCCATCGACCAGTTCGCCGGCATGATCGACCATGATGACCCGGTCACCATCACCGTCCAGGGCTATCCCGACGTCGGCGCCATGCTCCAGCACCATCTTCTGCAGTTGTGCCGGGTCGGTGGAACCGCAATCACGGTTGATGTTCAGTCCGTCCGGCGCCACACCGACGGCAATCACCTCCGCACCCAGCTCACGAAATACACTGGGGGCCGCCTGGTAGGTGGCGCCGTTGGCACAGTCCACCACGATCTTGAGGCCACGCAGGCTCATGACAGAGGGGATCGTGCTCTTGCAAAATTCGATATAACGGCCCACGGCATCCTCGACACGCTCGGCCTTGCCCAGCTTGTCGGAATCCACCGTGATCATGGGTTTTTCCAGCTCCGCCTCGATAGCGGCCTCGACCTCGTCCGGCAGCTTGGTGCCTTCTCCGGAGAAGAACTTGATGCCGTTATCGGCATAGCCGTTGTGCGAGGCACTGATGACAATACCGGCACAGGCATTCAGGGTACGTGTCAGGTAGGCAATCCCCGGTGTCGGCATCGGACCCAGCAGGCGGATATCGACCCCGGCGGCAGACAGACCCGCCTCCAGCGCGGATTCAAACATGTAACCCGAGATACGCGTGTCCTTGCCGATGATGACACTTGCGCCACTACCGGAGCCCAGCACACGACCGGTCGCCCAGCCCAGCTTGAGCATGAACTCGGCGGTCACCGGGTGCTCACCAACCCGTCCGCGAATTCCGTCTGTTCCGAAATACTTTCTCGACATTGTGTTTTCCCTGTCTGCGCCCAAAGCTTAATACATTAAAGAGGTTACCGGCAGTAGCGGAATCAGCAACCCGGCCCCGCCACCTGTACAGCATGGCACATTTCGATGGCCTCGCGCGTTGCACGCACGTCGTGGCTGCGCACAAGTGACGCCCCCTGCCACACTGCCAGCACATTCAGCGCCACGCCCGGGTATACCCTTTTATCGACCGACAACCCCAGGACATTACCAATCAGTGACTTGCGTGACAGCCCCACCAGCACCGGGTAACCGTTCGCTACCAGTGTGTCGAGCCGCTGCAGCAACAACAGATTGTGCTCGGGGGTCTTGCCAAAACCAAACCCGGGGTCGAGCAGGATCCGTTCACGCGCAATTCCCGCGTCCCGGCAGGCACGGGCACGCGCAACGAGGAATGCACCGACCTCTGCCACCACGTCCCGGTAGTCGGGTTGGTCCTGCATGGTTTCCGGATCACCCTGTATATGCATCAGGCAGACCGGCACGCCGAGTGCGGCGGCCGTCTCTACGGCGCCCGGCGCCTGCAGTGCGTTTACGTCATTAATCAGTCCGGCACCGGCCGCAACCGCGGCCTGCATTACCGCCGGCTTACGCGTGTCGATGGAAACCGGCACCGTGAGTTCGCGCTGTAACGCCTCAATGACAGGAATCACGCGCCGCAGTTCCTCATCCACATCGACCGGTGCGGCACCGGGGCGAGTGGACTCGCCACCCACGTCGATGACGGCCGCGCCCTCTTCAACCATTTCCAGGGCACGCTGCACTGCCTTTTCAGGCGCAAGGAAATCGCCACCATCCGAAAAGGAATCGGGCGTGACATTGAGTATTCCCATGACGCGGGGAACGGAAAGGTCCAGCGGCTTACCGGCGCAGTCGAGAATCAATGGATGCATCCAGGGCGAATCAGTTTTACTCGTCATGCGACAACTACATGGATGCAGGAGGTAGAGTAACGCATGGAGCAGTTACCGAGGAACAAAGTGACGAAGCAACCTTTTTAATGGCTCACTCTTTTCATGAGATTGCCACGCTGGCCGCTCCCGGCATCCTGCCTCCCACGGCACTTGTACATTCATGTACATCGCGCTCGCAATGACTGCCGTATTGCAGTGTCCGGGGCTTTCCCTGCGAACTAGTGCTGACCGGCCGGGCCGCCAATAGGCTTCTCATCCGTATCGGTCACGTCGCCTGACGGCGGGGTACGCGGTTCGGAATCGCTCCAGTCCTTCGGCGGCCGGGGGTCCTTGCCGGCCATGATGTCGTCGATCTGGTCACTGTCGATGGTTTCATACTTCATCAACGCATCGGCCATCATGTGCAGCTTGTCGATGTTTTCCTTCAGGATGGTCTCGGCCTGCGCATAGACACGGTCGATAATGGCACGGATCTCGCTGTCGATATCATGCGCCGTCTCATCCGACACGGCCTTGTGCTGGGCAACCGAATGGCCCAGGAACACCTCTTCCTGTTCGTCGCTGTAGGTCAAGGGTCCCAGCTTGTCGGACAGACCCCACTTGGTCACCATGTTACGCGCCAGCTCGGTGCTGCGCATGATGTCATTGGAGGCACCGGTTGTGACCTTGTCGGGACCGAATACCAGCGCCTCGGCGATGCGCCCGCCGAACAGACTGCAGATATTTCCCTCCAGGTATTCCTTGCTCTGGCTGTAACGGTCCTGCTCCGGCAGGAACATGGTCACGCCTAGCGCACGACCACGCGGAATGATCGACACCTTGTACACCGGATCATGTGACGGCATCGAACGGCCGACGATGGCATGCCCGGCCTCGTGGTAAGCGGTCAGGCGTTTTTCGTCCTCCGTCATGACCATGGAGCGGCGTTCCGCACCCATCATGATCTTGTCCTTTGCCTTTTCCAAATCCTCCATGTCGACCAGACGCTTGTTGGCACGTGCGGCGAACAGGGCCGCCTCGTTGACCAGGTTGGCCAGATCGGCACCGGAAAAACCGGGCGTGGCACGGGCGATGATGCTGGCCTTGACGCTGTCCGCGATTGGCACCTTGCGCATGTGGACCTTCAAAATCTGCTCACGGCCGCGCACATCCGGCAACGGCACCACCACCTGGCGATCAAAACGGCCGGGGCGCAGCAACGCCGGATCAAGCACGTCCGGGCGGTTGGTCGCGGCGATAACAATCACGCCTTCATTGCCTTCGAAGCCGTCCATCTCGACCAGCAACTGGTTGAGGGTCTGCTCACGTTCGTCGTGGCCGCCGCCCAGACCGGCACCACGATGGCGACCGACTGCGTCGATCTCGTCTATAAAAATGATACACGGCGCATGCTTTTTAGCCTGCTCGAACATGTCGCGCACGCGCGAAGCACCGACACCAACAAACATTTCCACAAAGTCGGAACCTGAAATGGTAAAGAACGGCACCTTGGCCTCGCCTGCGATGGCCTTGGCAAGCAGGGTCTTGCCGGTACCCGGCGAACCGACCAGCAGGATGCCACGCGGGATCTTGCCGCCCAGGCGCTGGAACTTGCCGGGCTCACGCAGGAATTCGACCAGCTCGCCGACCTCTTCCTTGGCTTCCTCGACACCGGCAACATCGCCAAAGGTGACCTTGACCTGGTCCTCGCCGAGCATGCGCGCCTTGCTCTTGCCAAACGACATGGCACCGCGCGCACCGCCTCCGCCCTGCATCTGGCGCATGAAAAAGATCCACACACCGATCAACAGCAGCATCGGGAACCAGTTAATGAAAATGGTCATCAGCAGGCCATGCTGGTTGGGCTCGACCACCTTGACATCGACCTTGTTGCTCAACAGGTCATCCACCATCTTGGGATCATCAGGCGGGGTCTGGGTGGTGAACTGGCTGCCATCCACGCGGACACCCTGCACAGTGTGGTCTTCAATCTCGACACGCTGCACCTGGCCCTGCTGAACTTCCGATATAAAGACGGAATAATCGATGGATTGCCGATTGACCGTCTGCGGACCAAAGTTGTTGAACACTGTCATCAGGACAATGGCGATGACTACCCAGAGCAGAAGATTTTTTGCCAGATCGTTCAAACCGGTTTCCTCAATTGATCAGAATTACGCGCCTTGACAGACTGTCTCGGCGCGTCAAATGCATGACTTGACCCATTATGACACATTCGTACGCACTCGACCCTTGGCCAGCACATACACCTCGCGACTGCGCGGGCGGGACGCCTTTGGCTTGCGTATCAACAATTTGCCGTATTTCTCACGTAAGTTTTTCAGTACCGCATCAAAGCCCTCACCGTGAAAGGCCTTGAACAGGAGATCGCCACCCTCGCCCTGTACCTTATCGGCCAGTTCGACCGCAAGCTCCACCAGGTACATGCTGCGGGGGATATCGACCGCCTTCATACCACTGATATTGGGTGCCATGTCCGACATTACAAGGTCTACCGGGACACCCGCGGTTTTCTCCAGCAGCGCCTCCAGCACCTCATTGTCGCGAAAGTCGCCCTGGATAAAATCCACTCCGGGCAACGGCTCCATCGGCAGGATATCCAGCGCTATCACCCGCCCCTTGCCGTGCAACTGCTGCAGCGCATACTGCGACCAGCCGCCCGGCGCCGCGCCCAGGTCAACCACTGTCATACCCGGTTTCAGGATGCGGTCTTTCTGCTGAATCTCGTCGAGCTTGTAGACCGCACGCGAGCGATAACCTTCGCGCTGGGCACGTTTGACCCAGACATCGTCAAAGTGCTCCTTCAACCATTTTTGACTGCTCTTGCTCCTGCCCATATGCCAAATAACCTGTTACCCGAATAGGAACACCCGACGTATAATCATCTCACTGCACCCGGAAAACACGACTATGCCATTAACAGAACCCTTCAAGCGCAAATTGCGTGGCCGCGGCCATGCCCTGAAACCGGTAGTCAGCATCGGTAATGCCGGTCTCAGCAAGGCCGTGCTGCGAGAAATCGAACTGTCGCTGGAACACCACGAACTGATGAAAATAAAGATTGCCGGCACTGACCGCGATACCCGCAGGCAAATGATAGACGAGATATGCACACGCTTTGGCGCAGAACTGGTACAGGCCATCGGCCACATCGCACTGGTCTATCGCGAGATCAGTGACTGATTTCACGCTCCTGACCAGCCGCGACCAACCACAGGCCCAGCACGGCCGTCACCACAAACAACATGCTAGCCACGCCGTGCAAACGGCCAAATTGTGACGTGTCTGTCATGCCTGCTGCGCGCAGTTCGGCAATCATAGGCGCCAGTACAAACTGACCTGCGCACACCAGCACCAGCATGGCAGCAATCACCCATGCCCGCCAGCCGCCACTGCCGGAACGCAGGCGACGGATCAGCAGTAACACGACGCCGCAACTCAACCCGACCCAGGCGGTTATACCAAACAGCTTGCCGGCAATGGTACCCGCCAGTGAACGATCATCCAGCGTGGCAAACAACAGCGGCGCCACCATGAAGCCGGTCACCCAGAGGCTGCCGACCCACAGGGTTAACAGGATGCGCTCGACCGCCGGGAGCACACAGTTGCGGTTAAATATAGCGGACCTCGACAATCTCGAAACTGCGTTCGCCGCCGGGCACAATCACGGCAACCACGTCACCTTCCATTTTCGCAATCAGCGCGCGGGCAATTGGCGAGTTAATCGACAACCGGCCACACTTGATATCAGCTTCATCCTCGCCGACGATCTGGTAGACAATGGATTCCTCGCTGTCCTCGTCGAACAGCTCGACAGTACAGCCGAAAATTACCTTGCCGTTGGCATCCATGGTAGTGATATCGACGATGTGTGCATGACTGAGCTTGCCCTCGATTTCCTTGATACGACCCTCGGCAAAGCTCTGCTGTTCACGCGCGGCGTGATACTCGGCATTTTCCTTTAAATCGCCATGTGCACGCGCCTCGGCAATCGCCGCAATAATCCGCGGACGATCGACCGTTTTCAAACGCACCAGTTCCTCGCGCAGTTGTTCTGCACCACGTGCGGTAATCGGTACTTTGGTACTCATGCCTTGATCTCCTGATGCAACTCCTGCAGGCTGGCAACGTTCCCCGTGTTGAGATGATGCAGCGCCAGACAGGTTGCGCGCGCGCCGGCAATCGTCGTGCTGTAAGACACTTTGTTCTGCAGCGCGCTCCTGCGAATTGTAAAAGAATCAGCTATCGCCTGCTTACCCTCGGTGGTATTCACGATCAGGCCAATCTGTCCGTTCTTTATCATGTCTACCACGTGTGGCCGGCCTTCCATGACCTTGTTGACCACATCGCATTCAATGTCCTCTGCCCTGATGGCGGCGGCTGTGCCACGCGTGGCAACCAGGCGGAAACCCTGGCCAACCAGGTCGCGCGCCAGTTCAACCACCGTGGCACGGTCATCCCTGCGCACACTCAGAAACGCGGTGCCACCGGATGGCACGGTATTGCCGGCACCCATCTGCGCCTTGGCAAAGGCCTCGCCAAAGGTGCGGCCAATGCCCATGACCTCACCGGTTGATTTCATCTCGGGACCCAGCAGGGGATCAACCCCCTGGAACTTGATAAACGGGAATACGGCTTCCTTGACGGAGAAATAGTCCGGCTGCACCATTTCCGTCAGGCCCTGTTGTTTCAGGCTCCGGCCGGTCATCACGCGGGCCGCAATCTTGGCCAGCGGCATGGCGGTTGCCTTGGACACAAACGGCACGGTACGCGAAGCACGCGGATTGACCTCAATGAGGTAGATGTCCTCGCCCTTGATGGCAAACTGGGTATTCATCAGGCCGCGCACGTTCAATTCCATCGCCATACTGCTGACCTGTTCACACATCCGTTGTTGCACGGATTCGCTCAGCGTATAGGGTGGCAACGAACAGGCGGAATCGCCGGAATGGACGCCGGCCTGTTCGATATGTTCCATGATGCCGCCGATCAATACATCCTCACCGTCACAGATGGCGTCAACATCAACCTCGACCGCATCATCCAGGAAACGGTCCAGCAACACCGGTGAATCGTTCGAGACCTGCACGGCCTCGCGCATGTAGCGCCCCAGGTCCTCGGAGGAATAAACGATCTCCATGGCCCGTCCGCCCAGCACATAGGATGGCCGCACCACCAGCGGGTAACCGACCTCATCCGCCAGTTGCATGGCCTGTTCCGCGGTGGAAGCGATCCGGTTGGGCGGCTGCAACAGGCCGAGCTTCACCACCATCTGCTGGAAACGCTCGCGGTCCTCGGCGTGGTCGATGGCATCTGCCGAGGTGCCAATAACCGGTGCCCCGTTTGCTTCCAGGCCACGTGACAACTTGAGCGGCGTCTGCCCGCCATACTGGACGATGACACCCTTTGGCTGTTCGATATGGATGATCTCCAGCACGTCTTCCAGCGTGACCGGCTCGAAGTACAGACGGTCCGAGGTGTCATAGTCAGTGGAGACCGTCTCCGGGTTGCAGTTCACCATGATGGTTTCGAAACCATCTTCCCGGCAGGCCAGTGCCGCATGTACGCAGCAGTAATCGAATTCAATGCCCTGGCCAATGCGGTTCGGCCCACCGCCCAGCACGATAATCTTGTCGCGCGTCGAGGGTCCTGCCTCGCATTCCTCCTCGTAGGTGGAATACATGTAGGCCGTCGCGGTTGCAAACTCCGCGGCACAGGTATCGACGCGCTTGTACACCGGTCGTACGCTCAGCTCATGGCGCCGTGTACGCACATCGTACTCGTTACAATCCAGCAGGGCGGCCAGCCGTCGATCCGAGAAGCCCTTGCGCTTCAGCCCGCGCAGGCTGTCTTCATCAAGATCATCAAGCTGTCTCTCACGCAGTTCCTGCTCCGCCGTTACCAGGTCACCGATCTGTACCAGGAACCAGGGATCGATGGTGGTCACTTCATTGATTTCCGCCAGTGACATGCCGGCCCGGAAACCGTCCGCCACATGCCAGAGCCGCTCCGGACGCGCAATGCCAAGCTCCTTGCGCAACTCTTTCTCCGCCCCGTCCTGCGCCAGGTCAAAAACTTCGTCAAGACCGTCCATGCCGGTCTCCAGGCCGCGCAACGCCTTCTGCAGGGACTCCTGGAAGGTACGGCCAATCGCCATCACCTCACCCACCGACTTCATCTGGGTACCCAGCACCGGGTCCGCCTGCGGGAATTTTTCAAAGGTAAAGCGCGGCACCTTGGTCACGACATAGTCGATGGTCGGCTCAAACGAGGCCGGGGTCGCCCCGCCGGTGATTTCATTGCTGAGCTCGTCGAGCGTAAAACCGACCGCGAGCTTGGCCGCGACCTTGGCAATCGGGAAACCGGTCGCCTTGGAGGCCAGCGCAGAAGAACGCGATACGCGCGGATTCATCTCGATCACCACCATGCGCCCGTCCTCGGGGTTGATGGCAAATTGCACATTGGAACCACCGGTCTCGACGCCGATCTTGCGCAGCACATCAATCGAGGCATTGCGCATCAGCTGGTATTCCTTGTCGGTCAGCGTCTGCGCCGGCGCCACCGTGATGGAATCACCGGTGTGCACGCCCATGGGGTCGAGATTCTCGATCGAGCAGATAATGATGCAGTTGTCGGCCCGGTCGCGCACCACCTCCATCTCGAACTCCTTCCAGCCGAGAATGGACTCTTCCAGCAACACTTCAGTGGTCGGCGAGAGATCAAGGCCGTGCTCACAGATGGCAACAAACTCTTCCCTGTTATAGGCAATGCCGCCACCGCTGCCGCCCATGGTGAACGAGGGCCGGATAATGAGCGGGAAACCCAGCGAGGCATGTACCTGCTGCGCCTCTTCCATGCTGTGCACGATGTAGGCCTTCGGGGTAGACAGGCCGATCTCGGTCATGGCATCACGGAACAGCCCGCGATCCTCGGCCATATCGATGGCCTCACGGTCTGCACCGATCAGCTCGACACCGAACTGCTCCAGTACACCCTCGCGCACCAGGTCGAGCGCACAGTTCAGTGCAGTCTGGCCACCCATGGTCGGCAACAACGCGTCGGGGCGTTCCTTTTCGATGATGTGCGCAACGGTCTGCCACTGTACCGGCTCGATATAGATGGCATCGGCCATGTCCGGATCGGTCATGATGGTGGCCGGGTTGGAGTTCACCAGCACCACGCGATAGCCTTCCTCGCGCAAGGCCTTGCAGGCCTGTGCACCGGAGTAGTCGAACTCGCACGCCTGCCCGATCACGATAGGCCCGGCGCCGATGATCAGGATGGTTTGTATGTCAGTTCTTTTCGGCATTGTCTTTTTGCCACAGAAAAATCTGTGTCCCCTGCGGCTAGTCTGGTTTGTTCATCATCTTGATAAAGCGGTCAAACAACGGCGCGACGTCGTGCGGCCCGGGACTGGCTTCCGGGTGTCCCTGGAAACTGAACGCCGGGCAATCGGTACGTGACACACCCTGCAGTGATTTGTCGAACAGCGAGCGGTGCGTTGCCACCAGGTTGTCCGGCAGCGTGGCGTCATCCACCGCAAAACCGTGATTCTGGCTGGTAATCATGACGCGCTTGCTGGCGAGGTCCTGCACCGGGTGGTTCGCCCCGTGGTGGCCGAATTTCATCTTGACGGTGCGGGCACCGCTGGCCAGTGACAGCAACTGGTGCCCCAGGCAAATACCGAATATCGGGATACCGCTCGCGAGCAACTCGCCAATGGCGGCAATGGCGTAGTCGCATGGCTCCGGGTCACCGGGACCATTGGACAGGAAGATGCCATCCGGCTGGTATGCCAGCACTTCACTGGCCGGAGTCCGGGCCGGAACCACGGTAATGCGGCAGCCGCGCGCAGCCAGCATGCGCAGGATGTTGCGCTTGACACCAAAATCGTAGGCAACCACGTGATGGGGCAGTTCATCATCCGGA
This sequence comes from Gammaproteobacteria bacterium, assembly GCA_029860045.1. GTDB lineage: Bacteria > Pseudomonadota > Gammaproteobacteria > UBA9214 > UBA9214 > UBA9214. The sequence goes on from JAOUBY010000012.1 coordinate 42,170, forward strand.
CTGTCTTCCGGATGGTCGCCCTCCAGCGACCAGACACCCTGGCGCCA
>JAOUBY010000072.1 GCA_029860045.1 Gammaproteobacteria bacterium
CGATGTTCGGCTAGAGGAGGGGCACTGTATGACACTCATGACAGAAGACATCATTTCAGTCGAGCAGGCCGGCACCCTGGACGGGTTGATGTTGCAGCGTGTCAGTCGTACCCCGGATGCATTGGCCTATCGCAGTTATGACGCCGAAGCGAAATGCTGGCGCGACACCAGCTGGGGCGAGGTAGGCCACGAAATCGCCCGCTGGCGAACGGCACTGGCTGCCGAGGGCCTGGGCCCCGGCGACCGCGTGGCCGTACACCTGCGTAACAGTAAGGAATGGGTGTATTTTGATCAGGCTGCGCTGTCCTGCGGGCTGGTGGTAGTGCCGCTGTATACCGATGACCGGCCGGACAACATCGCCTATATCATGGAGAATTCCGCGGTCAAGGTGCTGCTGGTACAGGATGCCGCCAACTGGAAACGCCTGGCACCGGCGCTGGCCGGACAGGAAGACCTGCAGCGCGTGCTGATTCTCAACCCATCGAAACGCGATACACCGGAATCCCTGTTGCAGGACAGCCGGGTGCACTACATATCCGACTGGCTGCCGGAGCAGGGAGAGCCGTTGCAACGTCGTAAGGGTGATCCGCACGCGCTGGCATCGATTGTATATACCTCGGGCACTACCGGGCGTCCCAAGGGCGTCATGCTTTCGCATTACAACATGATGTCAATCGCCCACTCGGCGCTGACCATGATCGATGTCTTTCAGGAAGACCTGTTCCTGTCTTTTCTGCCGCTGTCGCATACCCTTGAGCGCACTGCCGGTTACTACCTGCCGGTCATGTCCGGGTCCGGTGTGGCCTATGCGCGTTCCATACTGCAGCTGGCCGAGGACCTGCAAAGCATACAACCGACTGTGTTGATTGCCGTACCGCGCATCTTCGAGCGTGTGTTCGCACGCATCCAGGGACAGATGGACAAGCAGTCCACGCTGAAACGTGCGTTGTTCAACCTGACCACCGAGGTCGGCTGGCAGCGCTTCCAACGCTCACAGAAACGGGCCGGCTGGCACCCCCGGCTGCTGGCCTGGCCGTTACTCAACCGCCTGGTGGCCGGCAAGGTCACTGAAAAACTGGGTGGACGCCTGCGTATGGCGGTGAGTGGTGGTGCCCCGCTGTCGCTGACGGTTGCGAGGATCTTTATTGGCCTGGGCGTGCCGATCCTGCAGGGCTATGGACTGACCGAGACCAGCCCGGTAATCAGTGTAAATGTGCCGGATGACAATGAACCCGGCAGTGTCGGTGTGCCGCTGAACGGTGTCGAGGTGCGGGTCGGAGACAACGACGAGCTACAGGTAAAGACACCCGGCATGATGCTGGGGTACTGGAACAACCATGTCGCTACCGCCGAGATCATCGGTGCCGATGGCTGGCTGCATACCGGTGACCAGGTGCGTATCGAGAACGGGCATATCTACATCACCGGGCGTATCAAGGACATCCTGGTCATGTCCAATGGCGAAAAAATTCCGCCCATGGATATGGAGCTGGCGCTCTGCCTGCTGCCCGCAGTGGAGCAGGCGCTGGTGATCGGGGAGGGTGAATCCTGGCTTGCGGCCATCCTGGTGCTGAACCCGGAAGAGTGGCCGTCGTTGGCCAAACGGCTTGGCCTGGACCCGGATGCGGCTGACTGTCTGCGGGACCACAAGCTGCACACCGAGCTACTCAAGGACATCAGGAAGGTACTGAAGGATTTCCCGGGTTACGCGAAGATTCGGCGCGTCATCCTCACGCGCGAGGCGTGGACCGTGGATAACGGGTTGTTAACGCCGACCCTGAAAGTGAAACGTGCACGAGTACTGAAACAGTTTGACGAAGAAATCCACGCGCTGTACGCAGACCGTTTGTGACAGGCTGTTGCGCCTGCGCGGCGTTGGGGCGGTGCAGGTCGGCGTGGGATTCTACCAGCTGATATAGGAAAACCCCTGTTCCTGTAGCAGCATAAGATCATCGGCCCCGATGGGGACGACTGTTGCAAACGGCAGCAGGTCATCTTTCGTCCATTTAAGCGATTTCATGGTATTGCCACAGGCATGAAAGGCGATGCCGTATGCTGCCAGCGACGCAACACGTTGTTGTAACTCCGGGGGTACCGGTCGCTGCGGGTGTTTGCCAATCAGGTGAAGGCCCGGCCCAATGGCGCTTATCACGATCTGCACGTCATCACCGTATTTGCGTAACAGCTCGCCGGCCGAGAACAATATGCTTTGCCAGTATTCGATGTCGGCCTTGTTGCACTGGTAGACGACGTTGTGTGCCGACTTGTCTTCGAAGTGTGTCTCGGTGTGATGCGCGCTCGTTTTGCCAGCGACCAGCAATCCGCCAAACAGGCCGAGGGTCTTGAGGGCAATGCGGCGCGCGCGATCTACCGGGTTGGCTGGTTGCATATGGATCTCCTGGGGGTGTTGAGGCGGTTACTATAGTCAGACGGTTATTGTGCTGCTTTGTTCTCTATCAATTCCGGTCGTGTCGTATAATCATACCGGCCGCCAGGGGGCGAGGGGCAGAATGCCACGGGTAGCATCAGAAGTGCAGTGTGCCCCTGACGTGGATCAATTGGAATCGCTTGTAGTTCAATTAGTTATGCGGGTGTAGTTCAATGGTAGAACTGGAGCTTCCCAAGCTTCAAACGTGGGTTCGATTCCCATCACCCGCTCCATTTTCCCTTCATCTCGGATAATAAAATCCTTGCTGCTCATAAAGCGCTGTCTTCTGTGCCTGGCTTTCATATTGCAATGTATCAATAAGTTGCAAAACATTACATTTTGTGAGTCAATCGGCTACCAAAGAACAACAAGCAAGTCGGGATCAGTTGCATAGCTTAATCTTAAGGGGAGATAGTTATGGTATATACCCAGAAGTCTTCGGCGTTGTTCATCATTGGTCTGGCTATGCTTGCTATCTGGTACACGGCAGATGCAGGCCTGCTGTCGGGCTATATCGAGCACCTTGGCGGGGAAAAGTACAAGTACCTTCCTGAGCTCATCACGATACCCATATATTTTGGCATCCTCTCGGTTGTGATCGGGGCCTGGCAATGGTTCGGTTCGCATAAAGAGGGTCACTGGGATTATTACTCATCAACCGTTGCCGGTGCGATGTTTATCCTGTTTATTGCCATGCTGGTGCGCTGGTTCGTGGCTCCCGAGGTGGCTGTCATCAGCACAGGAATGGGCGAGGTTGGTGACACCGGCAAGCACTTACACAAGCTGCTGGGGCTGAACTACGTGGTGCTGGGCATTCTTGCCGGAATCATCGTGGTGAATTTCTTCAAGGTGCCCGAGTGGGCCGCAAACGGTGTCCGGCTTTCCAGGCTGGGGCTGAAAACCGGTGTCATTCTGCTGGGTACGTTGTACAGCGCCGCCGAACTCAAGAATCTGGGTGGCCTGTCCATCGTCATGATCGGTTTCTTCGTGCTGGGTTCAGTCGGCATGGTGCTGTGGCTTGGCTCACGCATGAAAATACCGAATTCCATGGGCGGCGTTCTTTCTGCCGGCATGGGTGTCTGCGGCGTATCAGCAACCGTGGCTTCGGCGCCCGTGGTGCAGGCAAAGTCTGTTGAAATCGCCTATACCATCGGTACGATCCTGTTGTGGGGTGTCGGTTGCATGTTTGTCTTTCCTATCATAGGAAACCTGCTAGGCATGTCATATGTGCAATTCGGGGCCTGGGCCGGTACCGGCATCCTGAATTCGGCACAAGTCGCAGGCGCCGCACTGGCCTATCAGCCGGATGGCATCGAAACCCTGAAGGTTGCGGAAATTTTCAATATCACCCGCGTGCTGGTACTGCCAATCATCGTGTTGTGGCTGGCTGTCTGGTATGTCAGGCGTGAGGAAAACGTCACCCATCAGGTAAATGTGGGTACCGTAATCTTCGAGAAATTCCCGGTCTTCGTGATTGGTTTCATCCTGATGTTTGCACTCTCGACCACCGGTATTTTTGCACCGCCCAATCACTACAAGGGCAAGTTCTTCGGCAATACGGCCGAGACCGGTTTCAAGGATGAGAAGCTGCTGAAGGGCGACCAGATTGCAACACTGCAGTCGGAATCCGGTTCGGTGCAGCGCGCCGACCGCAAGGAGGCACTGCAGCGTCTCATCGACAATGGCAAGGTCATGACCATTGAAGATGATGACACTCTGCGCGGGCTGGCGAATGCCAAGGTAATGTCCAAGGACGCCAACAAGATACTGAAAGGCGCGCACAAGGCAGTACGGCATACCGCCAAGAAGGTTAAGGCGTTCCGTAAATGGATAACCTGGCTGTTTGCCTTTGGGCTGGTCGGGCTGGGTATGCAGATCACGGTCTCATCCATGAGGCAGGCCGGGGGGCAGCCGGCTGTGATTGGCGGCATCGTGGGCTTTATCAAGGCAGCATTGTCACTGGTTGTTGTGATGATGCTGATTTCTGAAACAATCTAGGAGGCATGAGCATGAGTGACCAGGAAGAGAAATACGATCGTGGCTCAGCATTGTCCATCTTTGGCAGTGACCGCAAAGAGGACTTTATTGCCTTGATTCTCGCGTTAGCAGTTGCCCTTTATGTGTATGTTTCCAACTAGCTGACCCTGCTGTAAAACCAGGCCGGTGTCCATGCTAACGGGCACCGGCTTTTTTATGGTACGCCATGAATCCTCCAAAAAAAGTGTTACTGGCAAGTCATGGCACCGATGGTGCGCAGGCTGCCGAGCGCCTGGCAATTAGCCTGTGCGCTACTGACGGGAAAATTAACCATTTGCTTGTCGTGCCTGATTTATGGAAAGGCATGATGGGCGATGACTGGCTTAACAACGGTATTACACGTGACCGCTATGCCCGTTACCTCGAGTCCGAGCTGGGCCGGGAGGTCGATGAACACAGCAGGCGCGTACAGGATATGGCGGCCAGCAACAACCTGGGTTATTCCCTGCAGCTTGTGCTGGGCAAGCCGGATAAGTGCCTGGTCGATGCATGTTGCAATGCAAATTATGACCTGGTTGTCATGGGTTCTCCACGTCCGAAAGGGGTTTCCGGACTGCGCTCACGCATGACCCTGGAGCCGCTGGTAAGGGGGCTGGCTATACCCTTGCTGATTGCACCGCACCCGAATGGTTGAACTGGTGGCACAGGCAGCCGCCGGGGATGCAGCCTGGGCATCTTTCCGGACGCCGCTGGATAAATCTTCACTGCTGGATTTCTGCAGAGATATCGAACGCCTGCTACGCATCAATCCCTACCTGGAATTTGGCAAATGGGAATCCTGTGGGGACAATTGTTACCGGTTCCAGGGTCGCAACCTGAGCCAGGCCCCGCCGTTTGATTTTGACCTGAAACTGCAGGTCGAATCCCGGCCGGATGGCTTGCAGTTCCGCTACGACGGGGGGCTGAAGTCCAGCACCACGTTCAGCGTCAAGGGCATAGCCGGGGGTTCCGAACTGACCATCACGGAAGACTACGGTGCCCTCGCGGAGGAAGAGCGCAAGACACGTCTGCACGAAGTGGATAAGAGCCTGGTGAAATGGTCCGAGGACCTCCAGGCCTACCTGGTACTCTGGAACCGCTGGCGCTGGTTTCCTCCGTGGCGTTTTTACATGCGCCGGGTGTGGCAGCCCATGAAGCCGGTTGCGCGGAGAATCACCTATATATTGCTCTGGATCAGTCTCGTTGAAGTCGCCCTCATTGCCCTGGGTGTGGCTATCTATTTCGTTGAATACAGGTGACTTCCCTGCCGGCAGGTAGCCGCACGCTGTAATCCCCGCATTCTCCCCTTCCCCTTGCCACGGGCAGGCGCTACAAGTTTAATCTATGAGCATATAAACATATTCTTATTGTCTTATAAGAAGACATTAATATACTTATTATGTCCTCGGGAAAGGTACCCTGAACAATTTTTTAACCCTCTTTTATTACTGATTATCAGGAGAGATATCATGAAAAAGATTGCTACTGTGATTTCCGCGGCCTCACTGGCCGTTATATCCGCTTCCGCCTCTGCATGGGGTTGGGGTGACAATGGTTACAACAACGGCTGGGGCAACAATGGCTTCGGCGACGGTGACTTTGACGGCGACTTCGGCTTCAGCATGAGCGCTCGTGGTTCCGGTCGTGGTCGTGGTCACGGCTACAACGACTACCGTGGTTACAACGGTTATGGTTATGCCCCGTATGGCTATGCTCCTTACGGCTATGGCGCTCCGGTTGCTCCGGCTGTCGAGATGACCGACGAGCAGAAGCAGGCTATCGCCGATCAGCAGGCCAAGTACGTGGAAGACATGCAGAAGGCTCAGCAGCAGGCTGCCGAGTTCCATGCCGCCAACCCGTACCCGGGTGACGCCTTCCGCGCCCAGATGGAAGCCGAGCACCAGGCCCGCATCAAGGAAATGGATGCCCGCATGGAAGAGTTCAAGAAGGCCGCTGATGAGCGTCGCAAGGCGCACGAGGAAGCCTACAAGGCTCGCCTGCAGGAGCGTACCGGCAAGGTTGCAGCCGACAAGGGCGCCTAAGCTTCAGACGCTTAACCCGGTACCCGTTGCCGGTGCAGTTCGAAGGGGGTGCATGGTTTTCCATGCACCCCTTTTCTTTTGTCTGCAAGCCGTGATGCACAACGTATAAAAGCCCGCGTTGAAACACTATACTGTGGCCTGTTATTGGATTGATTCCCGGATAACCAACCAAGTCACAGGAACGACCTATGGGCAAGCTGCTGAAAATCATTCTTTCACTCGCCGGTTTACTGATCGGGCTGGTTGTCGTGGCGGCGATTGTGCTGCCATTTATTGTTGATCCCAATGACTACAAGGGTGAGATCAAGACAGCGGTTTTGGACAAGACCGGTCGCACACTGGAAATTGAAGGCGACATATCCCTGTCCGTATTTCCCTGGCTGGGCCTGGACATCGGGCCGACACGATTTAGCAATGCCGCCGGTTTCAGCGACCCCTGGATGGCCAGCATGGATACCGTGCAGGTGCGGGTAAAACTGCTGCCCCTGCTGAAAAAACAGCTGGAGGTCGACACGGTAAAGTTGTCCGGCATGCAGCTCAGCCTGGCAAAGGACGCAACCGGCAAGACCAACTGGGACGACCTGACTGAAGCCGCGGAACCGGAGGCTGAAGAAGAGAAGGATGACGCTGGCGAGGGTGTCGGCCTGGAGAGCCTGGCCATCGGCGGGATAGAGATCAGTAACGCGCAGCTGGTCTGGGACGACCGCCAGTCCGGTGCACGTTACGAGATGGATGCCCTGTCGTTGACGACAGGCGAGATCGCCGCCGGCGAACCGTTTGATCTTGACCTCGGCTTCAGTATCGCCGCCAGCGAACCGGAGGTCGAAGGGCAGTTTGAACTAAGTGGTGTGGTGCTGATTGCAGAGGCCATGAATGCGCTCGATGTGACGGATGTCACGCTTGACCTGGATGTGCGCGGGGCCGGTGTGCCGGGTGGCCAGTTGCAGCTGTCACTTGCAACCGACGTGGCACTCGACCTGGAAGCACAAACCCTGTCATTGCCGGAGCTGGTGCTGGAGGTGCTGGGGCTGAAGCTGACCGGCAACGTGGCCGGCACCGGGGTGACGGGAGATGCCGCAGAGTTTAACGGTGTGCTGAACATTGCCGGGTTTGCACCGCGTGAGGTATTCAAGGCGCTGGGCATGGCTGCACCAGATACGGCGGATGCCGGCGTGCTGGACAAGGCGGATGCCGCGCTGACCTGGAACGCCTCGCCGAAGCACTTTGCCGCCACTGACCTGAAACTGCATCTGGACGACACCAGCGTGACCGGCAATGCACGGGTGGATTCGTTCGATGCACCGGTAATCGGTTTCTCACTGGCGGTCGATAGCATTGACCTGGATCGCTACATGCCACCGGCCCCGGCCGAGGGTGAGTCGGCAGAAAAGTCGCAGGAGGCAGCTCCACCGCAATTGGAGGGACTGCGCGAGCTCAACCTGAACGGCAAGCTGAGTGTCGCAAAAATGAAGGCGACCGGCCTGTCGTACAGTGACGTGAAACTGCAGGTGAAGGCGCGCGATGGCGTGGTGCGCATGCACCCGGTTGGCGCGCAGTTGTACGATGGTACCTATAGTGGAGACATCACGCTGGATGTGCGCAAAAAGACACCGCGTGTGTCCGTCAACGAAAAGGTATCCGGCGTGCAGGCCGGCCCGTTGCTAAAGGACCTGATCGGGGATGACAAGCTGCTGGGTACGGCAAACCTGAATGCGAAATTTACCGGCACCGGCCTGACGCCGGACGAACTGCGTCGCACTGTCAATGGCAACGCCTCGTTTTCGTTCACCGATGGCTCGGTAAAGGGCGTAAATATCGCCGCACTGATTCGCAAGGCACAGGCCACCTTCAAGGGACAGCCGGCACCGGCAGACGACCAGCCGAACCAGACTGATTTTGCCATCATGAGCGGCACGGCGACCGTGACCAACGGGTTGGTGCGCAACGATGACCTGTCACTGCAGTCGCCGTTGCTGCGTATCTCCGGCAAGGGGCAGACCCACCTTGCCGAGGAAACCATCGATTACCTGCTCACCACCAAGGTCGTCGGTTCGCTGGAAGGCCAGGGCGGCAAGGCGCTGGGCGAGCTGAAGGGCCTCGCCATCCCGGTGCACGTGGGCGGCACCTACAGCGAACCGTCCTATCGGCCAGATGTGGCATCGGTGTTGAGTGAGGCAGCCAAGGAAAAGGTGAAGGAGAAGGTGAAGGAAAAGGTGGAGGAAAAAGTCCAGAAAAAGATCGGCGAGAAACTTGGCGACGAGCTGTTGAAGGGCCTGTTTAAATAGAGTTGATCATCAGTATGCGCACGTTGTTGCTGGCTTTATTGCTGTTGCCGTCGCTGGCGTCGGCTGTTGAAATTATCGCTTCCGGTGTCACACAGGAAAACAGTACCTATACCTTGTATATATACGCGCGCATCGACGCCCCGTTGCCGATGGTCCATGCCACTATTACCGATTTCGCCAACCTGGCGGCCATCAACCCTTCCATAGAGGAAAGCCAGGTACTCATTGAGGCACCGGACCAGCAACGCGTGCGCACGGTTGTCAGTGTGTGCATCCTGATTTTCTGCAAGCGGGTGGTGCAGGTCCAGGATGTACGTAAACCGGATGTTCACACCATTGAAGCAACCATGGTGCCAGGTGCGGGCGATTTTCGTTCCGGCTCCGCACGCTGGACCCTGCAGGCGCAGGATGGCACCACGCGCCTGCGTTTCATCGAGGTGTTTGAGCCTGACTTCTGGGTGCCGCCGTTGATTGGTCCCTGGATGATTGAAGACAAGCTGGTAGAGGAGGTCGAGCTGACGGCGCGCTATATCGAACAACAGGCACGGGGTGTTGTTTCAGATTGAAACACGCTGACCTCAGTTCGCGGTTACTGGCCTGGTTTACACGGCATGGGCGCAGGGACCTGCCATGGCAGCTGCAACGCACGCCTTACCGGGTCTGGGTGTCCGAGATCATGTTGCAGCAGACCCAGGTCGCGACGGTCATCCCGTACTATGAGCGGTTCATGCAGCGCTTCCCGGATGTGGCCGCACTGGCGTCGGCCAGCCAGGACCAGGTACTGCACTACTGGTCAGGGCTTGGTTACTATGCGCGCGCGCGCCACCTGCATGCCGCTGCACAACAGGTGGTGGAGCAGTTCAACGGGTATTTCCCTGAAACGCTGGATACCCTCATGGCATTGCCGGGTATCGGTCGTTCCACGGCGGGTGCGATACTTGCGCTGGCCTGCGGGCAGCGCGAGGCTATCCTGGACGGTAACGTCAAGCGCGTGCTGGCGCGTTTTCATGCTGTCGATGGCTGGCCGGGACGGGCGCAGGTGCAGAAACAGTTATGGATGCTGGCAGAACGTCATACGCCTGCACAGCAGGTCGCGGAGTACACCCAGGCGATCATGGATCTGGGTGCCACGGTGTGTACACGCAGC
>JAOUBY010000119.1 GCA_029860045.1 Gammaproteobacteria bacterium
CCTGCAGGAATTGGCCGACACCTGGCGCGACATCCACGGACGAGCAGATGCAGATGTCGTCGAAACGATCCGGAACGATGCCATCGATATTCTGGTTGATCTGGGTGGACATACGGCGGGTAATCGGCTGCCGGTATTTGCGGCCCGTGCAGCACCACTGCAGGTGACCTGGCTGGGATATCCGAATACCTCCGGACTTCAGGAAATGGATTTCCGGCTGACGGACGCACTGGCGGATCCGCCGGGCGATATCGATGCATATTATAGCGAAACCCTGGCGCGCCTGCCCGGTTGTTTTCTCTGCTACACACCGTCTGCCGACATTGCATTACCGCAGGTGCAGGACAGGGCTGGCCCGGTGACATTCGGCTCTTTCAACAGCTACGTCAAGATGACTGCGGAGGTGTTTGATGCGTGGGCTGCGATTCTGCAGGCGCTGCCGGATGCACGGATGCTGATCAAGAATTTCTCACTTTCCGATCCCGGTGTACGCACCGAATGTCTGCAACGGTTTGCGGCGCTGGGTATTGCAGAGGAACGGCTCGATCTACGCGGTGTGCTTGCCTCGAAGAGCGAGCATCTCGCACTGTACAGCAGCATCGATATTGCGCTGGATACCTTTCCGTACAATGGCACGACCACGACCTGCGAGGCACTCTGGATGGGTATCCCTGTGATCACCCTGGCGGGTGACCGGCATGCCGGTCGTGTAGGCGTCAGCCTGATGACCGCTGTCGGCCTGCAACAGCTGATTGCTGCTGATGTTGATGAATACTGCAAGCTGGCGACAGCGCTGGCATCTGATATCGACCAGCGACGGCAGTGGAAATCATCTCTGCGAATGTTGATGGAGACATCATCATTGTGTAATGGCGCTGAATTTGCGCGGAAAGTGGAACAGGCATACCACGGGATGTGGACAGAATGGTGTACTGCGTCTAATTAAACCCGGCTATTTGATTGAATCAGGTCAAGCATGGCCGCAGCCGCATTACCCGGGCCATCTATATTTTCCATTTGTGTGGATAATTTGCGGGCACCGGCCTGAAGTTTGTTCAGGTCCAGGGGTGTTTCGTTCAATTGCTGTTGCCAGGTTTCCTGGTACAACAGGATGCCTGCTTCAAGTTCAAGCAGGCGGTGTGCCAGGGCGACATGGTTCCGGTGAGCGGGGATGCAGGCAACGGGAACGCCGGCACGCAGGGCCTGGTAGGTACTTCCAGCGCCACCCTGAGTTAGAACGAATTTACAACGAGGCATTACCTGGCTTCCTGGTAACCACTGATAGTGTTCAACATGCTTGCCATAACCAGGGTCAATCGAGCCAATACGAATAGTGCGTGAAGCACCTACCAGGCGAGCGATATACTGGACTGCATCCAGTGGCAGGTTATTAATGCCGGTTGTTCCCATTGATAGCAGGAGCAGGTCATGTGCGTCTTGAAGTTCAGCAGGCAAGCTGGCTGGCGGATCCCATATGCAGGGGCCCACTGGAATATATCCGGGTGGAAGCGACTCCGCAGGCATTCCGATTATGGCTGGTGGGTCGGGTAACAGTACACGGTCCGTATCAAAGAAGCTGCGTGGATTTTCTACCGGTTGAAGTCCGCGCGATTCACGCAGCCGGTTCCATTCATCACCATACTGCTCCCACATCAGATCCTGAACTGTTACATCACAACCCAGCCGTGTTTCGTAGGAATTGACCAGGAATACCCTCGGAATCTCCGGAAAACGCACAAGAAGCAGCTGAGGCAGTGGATTGAGATCGCAATAGATTAACTTCGGTTTCAGTTCGGTTATGAGTTGTTCCAGCCGGTCAGCACTGGAAGCACCATTATCTGCCAGGCTAAAAACAGGTAGTGGAGTGACCGAATAATCGGGTTCAAGTAATAGCCGTTCAAAGCGCGGGCCGCCAGAGAGACAGGCAAAGTGAATTTTGACGGAAGCGCGCGCTTCAAGGGCACGGGCGATCTCCAGAGATCGGCCCATGTGGCCGATAGCTGCCCCCACTATAAACAGAACAGGTTTCATGGCGCGGGTTAATATTTCATTTGAAGAGTCAAATCGCTCTCATGGACAAGGAAGCCATCGTATATCAAGGGATAAAATTGTAGCGCTGCAGCCAGTCGGTGGCGACTGCCATCAGCCTTTCCTTTTCCTCGTTACTGAATACCTCGCGCCACTCACCATCACTGTTTGAACTGATATGGTTGGTCTGGAAGCCGGTGGCATGATCATAGACACGGACACTGCCATCGAGATTCTGCGCAGTCGTCAAGGCACCCGGTTGCCCATTCTCTTCCTGAGCTGTTTCCGCGTCAGTTCGCTGCGATTCCATATTTTCAAGGTGCCTCCTGACCTCTTCACGCGAGAGGGACCGGGCGATATCCTCGATTTTCTTGTCTGTTACCGTTAGTGACAGGAATTTCGCCAGTAACCTTATCGTTTCCTGTGGGCTGGAGATAATGTCGTCATAGCGCACCGGCAGTACATCAGGGTGCTTCTGTTCAAGATAGTGATTGGTAATCTTCATACTGCCACGGGCGACCGACAGGGCCTTGTCGAAGGAACACTTCATGAAACGCATGTATGACAGCATGGCGTCACGCACATCGCGATAGTTGCAGATAATGCGAATGTACGGCTTGCCAACGGGAACCTCGAAATGAGTCTTGATGCAGTAGACCTGGTCGGGGGCCGGAGGATTTTCCAGCGCTTGACGGATTGCCGGTGCCTCGTCCTGCGGTACTTCCTCGGGCCAGGGGCGTTTGCCTGCCGCCATGATCAGTTGCCTGCATACATTGTATGTCCACATCGACCCGGAGCGTGGCATGCCGGCGATGAAAATGATCGGATTGTGGTCCAAGATTATCGGGCTCCGTCAGGCGCTTGCCTGATTTATTTGTAATCAGCCTGCCGCTGAATCATCACCGGTACGGGCGCCTGGCTGTATTGCATGCAGTGTAGTTATTGTCATGCCGCGTTGTGTTGCATACTAGTGTCAGGAACGGTCTTGTCACCCCGCGCTGTCAAGCGGCAGGTAATAGTGATATTCTACACGCATTCAAATAAAAATGTTAATTTTCATGAACATATACTATTCCCCCGTGGTTTGCTGTTGCGACAGGCTGCGAACTTACTGACCTTATGTCACAGAACAAGCCCCGTACAACTGCCTTGCTGAGGCAGGCCAGGAAGCTGTCCGGTGAAAACCGTTTGCAGGAAGCGCGCGAACTGTATCTGCAGGTCTGTAATGCTGAACCTCACAATCGTGATGCCTGGGTAGAGTTGTCCGGGCTCAGCCGCATGCTGGGTAACCCGCAGGAGGCAGTACAGGCAGCACAGCATGTACTGGCGAGTCACCCGGATGATTCAGGCGCTTTACATATGCTGGGCGCGGCGTTGCACCGGTTGCAGCGGCTCGACGAGGCGATTGCACATTACCGCCACGCCTTGCAGCTCAGCCCGGACAACCCGGAAACGCGTTATTTTCTTGCTAATGCACTGCGCGAGCAGGGACGTCTCGATGCGGCCGAGGCCGAATATACGCGCACCATCGAACTGGCTCCGGACCATGTTCAGGCGCTGAATAACCTGTC
>JAOUBY010000073.1 GCA_029860045.1 Gammaproteobacteria bacterium
CTCGATGGGTGACTGACTGAAGATACGATCAATGTGATAGAAATAATTGGTTGTAAACACCTCACGGCCAGTGTCGGTGTTGGCGTGGAATTCCTGGTCGCTATCGACAAACAGGAACAACGATTGGGCATCACGCTGTGCCATCCTGTTCAACGCCAGGTAGGTGATGTTGCGCATGATCGACGCGCCCTTGTGATAGAAGGCCTCAGCCGCGTTATTGCCGATAATCTGCTGCAACGCCTGCCGGTCGTCCGCAGCGAGTCCGTCAAGCTCGGCAAGCTGCTCCTCCAGGCCGAAATATATTGTTTCGACACCCAGTTGTTCTATCTCGACAGCGACCGCCCTGTTCTCTGTAATATGCTCAGCCGCACGCGAGTCATCGGCAATCACCACCGCAAGCTTGTCCGACCGTTGCGCATTCCCGGCCCCGTAGCGGAACGCCTGCACAGCCCCTACCAGGCTCATCAGGCAGGCGCGCAGGTGCTGAGGGCGATCGGCCACCGGCACCACCACGACCAGGCGGTGGCGCGAATCATCCCCGGCAGCCGCAATATGGCCTTCCATCTCGGCAAACAGTGCATGGCAGTCTGCAACTTGTGCAGGGGCAAGGGCGGAATCCCACAACGCGGCCTCAGCCTGCGGAATCATCTGGTCATAGAGTGGCAACAGGTCGACAAGATCTGTGACCTGCGCCAGTTGGTCACATATCAGTGCGGCAGCGTTTGCATCCGGGTGAAACTCAAGGCAGCGCTCGAGTGCCGGACAGGAAAAAACACCCATGGGGAAAACAGCAGCTAGTTTCTTAACGAGTTGTAGTTCGGAAACGCGTCTTTATCCAGCATGACTTCTACCAGGTTAATACCCGCAGAGAAATCCGTGTCCGCAAACATCCTGTCCAGGTCGGTCTCTTGCTCGACACGCTGGTAGCCGATACCAAATGACCTGGCCAGCAGGGCGTAATCGGGATTCTCGAAGTCGCAGTCGATATAGCGTTGCTCGTAGCTCTGGCACTGATTTTTCCGGATCAGTCCCATGGTGGAGTTGTTGAACATCACCACGGTGATGGGCAGTTCGTAGTTAACTGCTGTCATCAGCTCCATGCAGCACATCTGGAAGCCACCATCACCAAGAATCGCAATGGTCGGCTTTTGCTCCGCAAAACGCGCACCAATAGCCGCCGGTATCGCGTGTCCCAGCGAGGACACACCGGAGTTCGGGTAAAAACGGTTACCACTGGATACGTTGAAAAAACTCTGCGCGAAGATCAGGTTGTCATCGAACACGACCAGGTCTTGCGGAAAATGTTGCTCAAGCCGCTTGTAGAAGCTCTCGATCAGCGCAAAACCGGACTTGAAGATCTTGCTGTTACCGGCATCGCGCTTTGCAACCGGGTCGTTGACAGCGATCTGCTTACGCACCGCCTGTCGATCGACACCCTGTGCATCCAGCGTTTTCAGCACGCCGTTCAGTGTTGACTTGATATCACCGGTCACCGCCACATCGGCCTTGAATACCTTGTCGATCTGTTCAGGATTGCTGTCCACCTGTGCAATCCGCTTGTTTTTCAGCAGGGTTTCATCCCACAGGTAACTGGTGCGCTCGTTAAATCCGGCCCCCAGAAAAATGATTGCATCCGCGTTATCGACTATATATTTATAGGCATAACCGGTCGATGTCACGCCCAGGCTGCCAAGTGACAACGCGGATTGTTCACTGATGACGCCCTTGCCCTTCATGCTGCTGGTCACCGGGATATTGAGCGAATCGCTTAATTCGGAAACCTGCTGCTGCGCACCGGACTTGATACAACCGTAGCCTGCGACGATGACCGGGTTGCGCGCCTCCAGGATCAGCCCCGTCAGTGCGTCTATCGAGCGGATATTCTCACTGGCCCCGGGATCAGGCCGTTGTGTCACCACGCGGTCGAGAATATCCTCATCAACGAGCTCCTTCTGCACGTTGAACGGAAGACTGAGCAGCACCGGTCCGGAATTGGCAGACAACAATACCCTGGATGCCTGGTTCAGCACGTTCGCCAGGTAATCGGTACGTTCCACCACCTTGCGATAGCGGGTGATGCTTTTGAACAGCTCATCCTGGTCGATGCTGCCGCCCTCGCCCGAACTTTCCTGCAAGCCGCCCTTGCCAAAGATATGAGTTGACGTTTCACCGGTTATCACCAGGATCGGTTGCCGGTCTGCATAGGCATTGGCAATGCCGGTCACCAGGTTGGTTGCCCCCGGGCCCGCGGTCGTGATGCAGGCCGATATCTTGCCCGAGGCACGCGCACAGCCACACGCCATGAACGCCGCGCCCTGTTCGTGCTTGGCCAGCACGCTCTTCACACTGGATTGATACAGGCTGTCATACACCGGCAGGATGTGGGCACCCGGCATGCCGAAGATGTACTCGATGCCGAGCATCTCCATGTATTTAACGATCAGTTCGCTGACTGGGATCTTCATGTGCTCACAACGCTGCTGATTTCGCGATATTGTAATGCCATCCGCCACGTTTCACACACTTTTGCCGGCAGCCATGCCGAGGCGACATTGATATTATATTCTGTTGTTTTATATATCTATTATTCTAATTACCCAGGAATATCCGTTTCATTCGGTCCCTGCAACAGGGCCTCCGCGGGCCTGCCAGGCGAAACTTCCGGGAACAACGCAGCTGGCATTCACCAGCGCCAGGACAATCCTGACGGGTATGGAATCACTGTCGCCGGCATCTATCGGGGCGACCACTGCCCACGATCACGTCAACCGCCTGATACCGCCTTCTGAATAACGGGAACCAGCGGCTCGGGCAACTTCACACTCCCCGAGAGTGCGAACTGCTGCGCCCGGTCGGACATTTTCTTCCAGGTCTTGCGGATAATATCCAGCCACTTTTCCTCATCGTACTCGGGATGCTTGCCGACAAATTCCAGCATGTAGTGCTCGATAAATACCAGGTCGGTAACATCTTCCAGCAACTGCGTGTCCGGGTTTTCCTTAATCCGCTGCTTTGCAACCGCCTGCCTTACCCGCTCGATGACGTCGTCACCGTAACCCGCCTGCGCCAGCAGGTCGGCCGCGGTTTGTGCCTGTATTTTGTAAAGATCCTTGCGCCACTGCAGGTAGCCGATGCGATCCATCGGATAGGCATCACGGGGTGATTTCCAGCGCTGAACATGCTGCGCACGAATTGCCAGCTTCATCGCATCATCTGCATCCGGCGTATAACGCTGCAGCATGTCAGACATACGGTGGGAATAGAGGAGCTCTTTCGGCCAGTCCTTGCCGTCTGCGCTCACCTGGTTCGGGTCTTCACTGTTTGCGGCATCTACAAGCGCCAGCGCCTTGTCGAAAGTCGATTGCTGCTGAGACATATGGGGTTATCCTGTTTCCGAAACGATGTATTTCATAAACCTCTACCGCGACCCGCCAAGGTCACCGCGCAGATGATTTGCAGCAGGCTATCACCCCGGCATGGGGCCAGCCATATCCAATCTGCAGTGGTTTTTTTGTCGAACAAAGTATCCAGGTGGGAATAACATAAAGAGAGCGCGAACGCGGCCCACCCCAGACAATGCTCTCTTCACCGGGTGGTGCGTGGAGGCAGGCCGGTGTGCTGCGTGAGCGCCTTCTTGCCCCTGGTGCGTTTCTTGTGGGCGCGCTCGGTGTTCTTGCGACGCGGGGCCTGGTAGACCTTGCTGTCTTCGGGCTGGTTTTTGGGAATCAGCTGATGTTTACCGTCACCGATCAGGTCGGCCCGGCCCATCCTTTTCAGGGTCTCGCGCAGCAACGGCCAGTTGTTCGGATCGTGGTAGCGCAGCAGAGCCTTGTGCAGCTTGCGTTGTTCGGGGCTTTTCACGCTCTCGACCGCCTCGCTCTTGTAGGTCACGCGCCGCAGGGGATTCTTGCCAGTGCGGTACATGGCAGTGGCGGTGGCCATCGGCGAAGGGTAGAACGCCTGCACCTGGTCGGCACGAAAGCCGTTCTTTTTCAGCCACAGCGCCAGGTTGAGCATGTCTTCATCGGTGGTGCCGGGGTGCGCGGCGATGAAGTACGGGATCAGATACTGTTCCTTGCCAGCCTCTTTCGAGAACTTCTCGAACAGCTCCCTGAAGCGGTCATAGCTGCCGATGCCCGGCTTCATCATCTTCGACAATGGCCCGTCCTCGGTATGCTCCGGGGCAATCTTGAGATAACCGCCGACGTGGTGAGTGACCAGTTCCTTGACGTATTCCGGGTCTTCAACGGCAAGGTCATACCTCAGGCCCGAGGCAATCAGTACTTTCTTGATGCCCTTGATGTTCCTGGCCTCACGGTAGAGTTGTGTCAGCGCCGAGTGGTCGGTGTTGAGATTTGGACAGATACCGGGAAATACGCAGCTTGGCTTGCGACAGGCGGCCTCGACCTCCCGGCTCTTGCAGGCAATGCGGTACATGTTCGCGGTCGGTCCGCCGAGGTCGGAGATTACGCCGGTGAAGCCCGGCACCTTGTCGCGGATATCCTCGATCTCGCTGAGAATGGATTCCTGCGAACGGTTCTGGATGATGCGGCCCTCGTGCTCGGTAATAGAACAAAAGGTGCAACCACCGAAACAGCCGCGCATGATGTTCACCGAGAAGCGGATCATTTCCCAGGCTGGGATCCGCGCACCACTGTAGGCCGGGTGCGGCACGCGTGTGTAGGGCCGGTCGAACAGGTAGTCCATCTCCTCCGTGGACAGCGGGATCGGTGGTGGATTGAGCCACAGGTCAACCCCGTCGTGCGCCTGCACCAGTGCGCGGGCATTGCCGGGATTGGTTTCCAGGTGCAGCACGCGGCTGGCGTGCGCATATAGCACGGTGTCATTGCGCACCTTCTCAAACGACGGCAGACGGATGACCGTCTTCACCCGATCGAGTTTCGGGTGTGTCAGTTCCACCAGCGGATTGCCGTTTTCGTCCAGCCCGAACCAGGCGTTGTTGCGCCGCTGTTCTTCACAATCCGTGATGGCCTGTGTATTGATGTAGGGATTGGTACGTGCCTCGACCCTCCCCGGGCGGTCGATGCGACTGGAATCGATTTCGGTAAAGCCATCCGGCGTGTCGTGACGCATAAAGGCGCTGCCACGCAGATCCCTGATATCCTGAATGGACTCACCGCTGGCGAGGCGATGTGCCAGTTCAACCACGGCGCGCTCTGCATTGCCGTACAGCAGCAGGTCGGCCTGCGCATCGACCAGCATGGAACGGCGCACGCTGTCCTGCCAGTAATCATAATGTGCAATGCGCCTCAATGACGCCTCGATACCACCGAGCACGATAGGCACATCCGGGAAGGCCTCGCGCACACGCTGTGTATAGGCCAGCGTGCTGCGGTCCGGACGCAAGCCGCCCTGCCCGTCCGGCGTGTAGGCGTCGTCCGAACGTGATTTGCGGTCGGCCGTGTAGCGGTTGATCATCGAGTCCATGTTGCCGGCGGTGACACCGAAGAACAGCGTCGGCTTGCCGAGCGCTTCAAAAGCATTTTTTGAATGCCAGTCGGGTTGCGCGATGATGCCAACGCGAAAACCCTGTTCCTCCAGCAGCCGACCAATGATCGCCATGCCGAACGAGGGGTGATCGACGTAGGCATCCCCGGTCACCAGGATGATGTCGCAGGTATCCCAGCCGAGCGTATCCATTTCCGCCCGGGACATGGGCAGAAACGGTGCATTGCCGTAGCACTCGGCCCAGTACTTCGGGTAGTCGTACAGGACGGTGGCGGTCTTGGGGATGGAGATAGCGGACATGGGGATACCTTGGTTGAAGGGTATTTTATAGGAAAAGCGAGCGTTTGGCCTTTCGCGCCTGCAAGGCGCTCCTGCAGGCGTTCATCACCGGGTGAGAGCGCCTGCAGGCGCGATCTGCTCCGGAGTGCAAAGATCGTGGATGAGATCCGCTCCTACAGGCCAATCGTCGTGGCGGGATATACTGCCGTGATGAACTGGCTTGCCCTCACCCTGCTGTCTGCGTTTGCGCTGGCGACCGCCGACGCACTATCAAAACGTCACCTGTCGCACTACCGTCCTGGCGAGCTGGTACTGGTACGTTTCGGCGTGGCCGGAGCCCTGCTGCTGCCACAGCTGCTCATGCAGCCCTGGCCACAATTGACGGCCGCATTCTGGGGCTGGATCACCGTACTGATGCCGCTGGAGATCCTTGCCATGTGGCTGTACATGCGCGCAATCCGCGAATCGCCACTGTCACTGACCCTGCCCTACCTGGCCTTTACCCCCGTGTTCAATGTACTGACCGGCTATATATTTCTCGGCGAACAGGTCAGCCCGGCCGGTTTCGCCGGCATCTGGCTGGTAGTGTGCGGGGCCTGGCTGCTGAACCTGCAGCTGGCACGCACGGATGGCCGCTGGAACATACTGGCGCCATTTCTTGCCATTGTGCATGAACGCGGCTCGCGCCTGATGCTGTTTGCGGCGGCGATCTATAGTCTGACCTCGGTGCTGGGCAAGGCGGCCCTGCTGCAGGTCACACCGGCCTTCTTCGGCCCGTTCTATTTCGTTGTACTGGGTATTGCCACCGCACTCGTATTTGCCTCGCGCAATCTATCCAGCTGGCGCGCGCTGGGCCGCCACCCGTGGGCGCACCTTGCCATTGGCGGCTGCATGGCGGTCATGGTGGTGGCGCATTTTTATGCCATCGAGCAGATCGAGGTCGCCTACATGATCGCGGCAAAACGCACCAGCCTGCTGTTCGGCATGCTGTATGGCGCCTGGCTGTTCCATGAGCGGGGGCTGTCGAGGAACCTGGCCGCAGGCGGCCTGATGGTGGCCGGGGTGTATTTGATTGCGGGGTAGCACAACATCGCGCCTGCAAGGCGCTCATACCCGGTAGATACACTTGTAGGAGCGCCTTGCAGGCGCGATGGTATTATCGGGAGAAGGTCGCGGATAAGATCCGCTCCTACAACGCGGAGAATTTAACCTCTATGAGCAGCCTGCCCTCGAACAGGGCATCGATGAGCAGTTCACCGGGTCTTTGCATGACAGAAAAGCCGGGCTGCGCGGCAGGCGAGACGGCCGTCAATGCCAGCCTCCCTTTTGGCCACTGAATGCGGTAATCCAGCTGCAGCGGGTAATAGCCATCCAGGAAGCGGCGGTGAAACGGGCCACTTGACAGGGAATATCCGCCCTCCCCATTGGCATGCAGCACGTGCACCTCGGCACTGATACAGACTTCACCGCCCGGCTGTACACCGCTCATTTGCACACTGCTCCCCTCTACCTGCGCACTCGCCATAGCCTTTGATGAGACCACGCGGAGATTACGCAGGCCGTGATAACGGTAGACCACCTCGACAGCCTCGACCGGGTCGAGGTTGGACTGGCACTGATCGAGCCGCACCCAGCCGCTGTTGAGGCTGTCCCGTGTAATGGTCAGGTAATTGCTGGTTTGCAGGATACGACCTTGCGGCTTGTCGGCGAGGAATGCCAGTTCGCCCTCGTTGACATTACGGGCCCCGTGCTGTGCCTCAAGTGCTTCCCAGTCAGGTTCATCTTCGGCCGCCCATGCAATTGCGCTGGTAAACAGCAGACTGAAGGCAAACAGGAGATGTGATATGCGTAACGGCATGCTGACAAGCATAGACCGGATTTGCGTTCGCGCGGCAATGGGGCCGAAACAAGATCGCGCCTGCAAGGCGCTCCTACAACATTAGATGCGCTTGTAGGAGCGCCTTGCAGGCGCGATAGAATCGGCACTCTATTGCTGGCTGGGTTCCCGCCTGTGCGGGAACAACGGCGGAGTTTAATTCGCGGACAGCGTCCGCTCCTACAACTTATTTATCCAGCAGGGCGCTGATGAGTTTCATGATCTCCGGGTGATCGAATTCACGCCCACCGACGGCGCGGTAGCGGATGCGACCCTGCTGGTCAACGATGAACGAGGTCGGCAGGCCGAGTACACCGTACTCCCCGGATATCCTGCTCTCGGGATCAAACAGGATCGGAAACTCGGGGAACACGTTCAGCTCGCCCATGTAGGAAAACACGTGGTCATCGGTTTCCCACTGGTTGACTGCCAGCACCATGAACGGCTGGTCCTTGAAGTGCTGATAGAGCCGCTCCAGTGACGGCATCTCCTTGCGGCACGGCGGGCACCAGGTCGCCCAGAAATTGATCAGCACGACCTTGCCTCGATAGTCCGCCAGCCGGTGCGGCTCGCCATCCATATCATTGAGGGTGAAATCCGGCGCACTGACAGGTGGATCCAGCGCCGTCACCGTGTGGCTCAACTCCGGCACCGGTCCCTGCGCATACAGGGGCCAGGCCAGCAGCAGGCCAACCAGCCACAGGCTAGTTTTCCAGTTCAGCCGGCGCACAGCGCATTCCCCTGATGATGTTGGTGTGTATCTCGTCATGTTGTGTCCATGAATAGTGCAGGTCGAAGTGTGTCCCGTGCGGCAGCTTGACCGTGGTGAAGCCCTGCCCCCAGTCACCGACCTGGTAGGTCTGCGCCTCTGTCAGCAGAGTCCAGCGAAACGCGATACCCATCTCGCGCCATTCACTCACCCACTCCGACTTGGCCTTCGCAAGGTGCTGCTTGCCATCGGCCGTCACATAGCGCCAGTCTGCAACATTGTAGGACAACGGCACATCGGCGCGGTTTCTCACGATAGTGCCAAATACGCAGTAGCTGCTGACGGACTCGATGACCTCCTTCGGCAGCCCCTTGGCCTCATACACGGCGCGCACAAAGTCCGGCATCAGCGGGACAAGTTCCAGGCTGAAGTCCTGGTCTTCGGTATGCCAGCGCGACAGGCCGGATACCGGGTTGACCTCTTCCACGACATTGGTTTTTTCCTCGACAGTGCTGTCACAGCCAGAGACCAGGACAAGCAACATCAGCATGAATGCGGTAAAGGTTTTCATAGGACGGGAATAGTAGAGTATTCATGACTGATTTTAACAGCCCCTTCTCCCCCAGGGGAGGGCATGCCCGCATCAAGTTGTGATGCAGGCACTCGGGCTACAAGTGTACTAGTACGATGCCAGCTGGGCCGGGCCACGGCGCCAGGAACCATCCGGCTGCAGGCAGGCAGTACCGTAGGCATCGACTTCCTTGCCGCCGACAAATACCGTGGTCTGGTACTCGCGCTCCTGCAGACAGGTGTTGTCGCTGTAACGGTAGCTATCGGTCGCAGGGTAAGTGTTACTGGTTTGCGGATAGCGGTCATAGCTAACGCCGTCGTCGTGATGCGCGTTATTCAGGGCGTAACCCAGCACACCCCCGACCACCAGCCCGATCAACAGCTTCTCACTGTCGTTGTCATCGTAACGGTAATACCTGCCGGCATGCTTGCCACGGCGCCCCCGGTAGTGGTGACGGTCACCGCGGTGGCGTTTGTAATGTTTATAGCTGTGGCCACTGTCATAGTCACGGTGGTGGTTGTCATGCCCGCGGCGTTCCGCCGTGGCGACACCGGGCAGGACCAGGGACAGGGCAACAACAGCGGCCAGTATCGGTTGGGGTTTCAGCTTCATGGCAATGTCCTTTTTTTGTGGGTACTGGTAACCGCTAACGGGACCCGCCATGAAAGGGTGACACAAAACAGTATATTTTTCCGGGCGGGACGCGGGACAGCCGCCGGCATAACCGGGCAAACCTGTTGAAGAACAGACGCCAAGTTACTGGAATGAAAGAGATCCGGGTCAGGCGACCTGGACAGGAATGGCGTTGCGCTTGTCCTTGATCCTGTTATTCGCGTCGAGATAGACCAGCGTCGGCTTGAACACCGCGGCCTCCT